>UQDO01000064.1 GCA_900539855.1 uncultured Oscillospiraceae bacterium | reverse complement strand
AACGCCTTGCGGAGCAGTTTGCCGAAAAGTGCAGTTCTGAAATGCTGGAGCCGGTCCATCTTTCAGCCGCGGCTGAGGACGCCGTCTGGAGTGCAGGCACGGCTGTCCTTATCTGACCCGATGCGAGTTTTTTTCTACAGCTGTTTTACAGTGCCGATTATAACAAAAAATTATAAAATTAAGCGCTTTTTATACATGTGTGTCGTTGACAATTTTGGAAGATAAATGTATACTGTTATTTGTACAGGTTTTACCGGATGTATTTTATCAATTCTGAAGGGACGAGATAAAAATGGCTAACAACCGGGCGGATGGCAAGGGTATACACGACGGCCACCGCGACAGGATGCGTGAAAAATTCCGCAAGACCGGATTTGAAGGTATGCACCCACATGAAATGCTGGAGATGCTGCTGTTCTATTCCGTGCCGCGTAAAGATACAAATGAAATGGCTCATCAGCTTATATCGCGCTTCGGCTCACTTGCCGGAGTGCTCGAAGCTACCGAGGATCAGCTTGTGAATGTCGGCGGTATTTCTCAGAATTCCGCCACGCTTATCAAGATGATAATTCCGTTTTACAGGGAATACAGGCGCGAAAGAAGCGCCACAACACATCTTATGAACTCAGATGAATGCGGAGAATATCTTGTAGATTATTATTCTGGTATGACAAATGAACGGGTGACCGTTATGTGCCTTGACGGCAGGTGCAGGCTGCTTTGCCTTGAAACCGTGTGTGACGGTGACTCGGCAAACGTTGTCATGAATAGCCGCAAGCTTGTCGAAATAGTTATGAAATATCCCATGACGACTGCGGTCATTATTTCGCACAATCATCCCGGCGGCATCGCTTTGCCGTCAAGGGAAGACATTTCGGCAACGGAAAATCTGCACAGGGTGCTGGGCACTATGGGAATAAATCTTGTTGATCACATTATCGTTGCTGACAGAGATTACATATCAATGGCGTCATCGTCGGGATTCAATGATATTTTCAATATATAAAAAATGTACAAAAGTTGCGTTTTTTTATAATTGACAAATGTTATCAATGCCTATATAATTATATGCGTGGATATATGCGGATAGGATTTGGTCCGCCATAATTGTTATATGGAGGCATTTGTATGAAAAAACGTATCAGATATATTGTGGCGCTGATCGTTGTTGCTGCTGTTGCGGTGTCCTGCATTTGCGTTGCTGCGGTGAGCAGACTGGGCCAGGACCCGAAGTCCGGATCGGACAAGTTGGTTGTTAAGGTGTCCGATGCTTCGGTGAAAAAGGGCGACAGCTTCGATGTCAGCGTGAATCTGCAGAGCAACCCCGGTCTTATTTCGATGAAGCTGACCGTTGAGTATGACAGTACATATCTGACCCTTGTCGGTGCCGACGATATGGGCAAGCTTGGCGATCATGCATTTGCTTCGTCGTTTGAAAGCCCATACACCATGCTGTGGAGCAACGGCTCTGCCACCGAGAATATAACGGTGACCGGCGATATTGCAACACTTCACTTTAAAGCAAACGATAACTATACCGGCGAAAAGCAGACCGAGATAAAGGTATCTGCACCGGGCAGCAACGATATATTCAATATCAATATGAGCCGCGGATCGATAAGCCTTGAATCTGTAAACGGCACTGTTTCCGTAAGGGATTTTGTATCTCATTCGATCCGTGCCGAAAAGAGTGCCGCAGAGAGCGGAACCGGCAAGTACCAGTCGGCAGGTCTCCGTTTCCGCACGTCGGTTGACGATGCCGATTTTGCCGACGCGACCGAGATAGGCTTTGCCGTTATCAGATCAAGCGACGCGGCAGGTGAGTGGTACAAAAAGGACAGCACGACTGCCGGAGTTATATCGGCATATGCCTACAACAAGCAGGATGGTACAAACATTGTATATAATGATGCTGACGGATATACCGAGTATCAGCTAATCCTGACCGGACTTACCAGGGACGGTGTTTTGGACAGAAATCTTAAAAATACAAGCTTCAGCGTTTATATGTGGATCAGGTATTCATCGGAATCCGGCAGGGAAGAATATGAATACATTGATCTTGGTGCCGCAAGCTATGCAAGCGTGCTTGAGGAGTACAAAGGCGCAGGTGTAGATACAACCGGTTATTGATGAATTTTATAGAAGTATGAGGGGTGGAATTATGAAAGTTTATGCAAAGCCCGAGCTTGTGATCGAAAAGCTCATTTCAAATGTGCCGGTCGCGACCGACACCGATCCCTTCAGCCTGCTTGAGGGCAAAAGCTCCGGCGGTGCTGAGGTCGAAATATCGGTTCCCGGCGGTTGGTGGGAAGACTGACCGGTAAAACCCATAATCAGAAACTGAAGAACTCTCTGCAGGCAATCAGCCTGCAAAGGGTTCTTTTTTTGTTGCTTTAATAATTAAAAAAATATAATGTTGTAGGTTTGTCAATGATGTGTTACAGATTGGGAAAAGTAAATAAGACCTGTTT
>UQDO01000063.1 GCA_900539855.1 uncultured Oscillospiraceae bacterium | reverse complement strand
CTGTCAATTAATTATAAGAACGCTATTCACCTATAAACTAAAATTTATCATTATAAAAATAAAAAAGACAGGAGATAAAACTCCTGCTTTTTTGTTGGCGATAGTTTTTTCAGATCCGATATTGCATTTTAGGCTGACTGATAAAATACAAACCTTTGCCGCGGCGTACTTAGAGGTTTAAATCCGAACCGATGTCCTGCATTGGTGTTGTTATCGGCTGAAGACCGAAGGTGTCTACCAAAACCTTGGTCACTGTCTCTGAGAAAAACGCCGGGAAGGTTGGTCCGAGGTACATGTTCTTGATACCGAGCGACAGCAGAGTCAGCAATATGCATACAGCCTTTTGCTCGTACCACGATAAAACAAGCGTCAGCGGCAACTCGTTTACCGTGCAGCCGAACGCATCGGCAAGCGCCAGCGCTACCTTTACGGCGCTGTACGCGTCGTTGCACTGACCCATGTCCATTATCCTCGGCAGCCCGTTTATCTCGCCTAAGTCAAGATCATTGAAACGGTATTTTCCGCAGGCAAGAGTCAAAACAAGAGTGTCCATAGGCGTCTGCTTCACAAATTCGGTGTAATAATTCCTGCCCGGATGTGCTCCGTCACAGCCGCCTACCAGATAAATGTGCTTCACGGCGCCAGACTTTATGGCTTCTATTACCTTGTCGGCATTTTTTAATACGGCGTCATGGGCAAATCCGGTGGTCAGCATATGACCGCCGTTGATGCCGCTCATGCTGCGGTCGTGCTCGTAGCCGCCAAGCTCCAGCGCCTTTTCTATTACCGGCGTGTAATCTTTGTGACCGTCTTTATCAGCCGCTATGTGATAAAGCCCCGGATATCCGACAACCGAGGTCGTATAGACCCTGTCGCCGTATGACGGTCTCGGCGGCATGAGGCAGTTTGTGGTAAACAGCACCGGCGCCGGGATGTCTTTAAACTCCTTTTGCTGGCTTTGCCACGCCGTTCCGAAGTTGCCTGCAAGATGCGGAAACTTTTTAAGCCCCGGATAGCCGTGTGCAGGCAGCATCTCAGAATGGGTATAGATGTTTATTCCCTTGCCCTCGGTCTGCTGCAGCAGCTCATAAAGATCAAGCAGATCGTGCCCCGAAACAACAATAAACGGTCCTTTCTTTATATCGGTGTTGACCCTTGTGGGAACCGGATTGCCGAAGGTACCGGTGTTGGCGCTGTCAAGCAGCTCCATGCATTTGAAATTGACTCTGCCGAATTCCATCAGCAGATCAAGCCACTGCTCAACAGTGTGCTCCTTTTTTATTTCGGAAAGCCCCTTTATAAACCAGCGGAACACCTCGTCGTCGCGATATCCGAGGTTCATCGCATGGTGCGCGTACGCCGCCATGCCTTTCATTCCGAAAAGCAGCGCCGACCGCAGGGATACAATGTCGGTCTCACCCTTAAAAAGCTCCATCGGTTCGTACTGCTCGTCGCTTATTGCGAGTCTTTCTGCCTTTGCGCGCTTTATCTGCTGCTCTATCGCGTTGTCGTCAAAATTTACATTCGTAAGTGTGGTGAAAAGACCGTCTGCAAGCAGTCTCGCTATTTCGTCTGAATATTTTCCGTGCTTTTCTGCGGCAGACGCAAGGGCGATCAGCTCATTTACAAGAGCGTCCTGAAGCCCGGCGGTTTTGGGCTGCTTTCCGCATATTCCTACCTTCACGCACCCTTTATTTCCTGCGGTCTGCTGGCATTGAAAACAAAACATATCCGGCATATTTTTCTCCTTTTTCATCTCTGTAATAAGCAGTCACAGATCAGACGGCTGATACTTGAGCCGTCACTTGCCTGAAGCTATTATGTGCAGGATATTTATGTTAAACCAAAAAATTTGAAATTTTTAAAATAATACTTGACAAACCGTACTTTGATATGGTATATTAATTTCAGAAATTAGAATTATTCTAATTCCAAATTCAAAAGGAATGATCATATGTCAAAATACAGCGATATGATACTGAACATTGTGCTGCGTGAGGGGTATCACCCCACTGCCGAGCAGGTATTCATGGAAATGAAGCAGCAAGCTCCCGGCATTGCCCAGGCGTCGGTTTACAACAATCTGAATTCTCTGGAGCGGCAGGGGCTTATAATAAGACTTCCCGGTGTCGGAGGACCTGACAGATTCGACGGGACAAGACGGCACGATCACGCGTTTTGCGTCGGCTGCGGTGAGCTGTGCGATGTGGAAATGCGTGACATAACGCCCGACATTGAAAAGAGTTTCGGTCAGCCGGTGATATCGTATGTGCTGCGGATAAATTATCTTTGCGAAAACTGCCGCAAAAAAGCGGATGAAAAATTATAATTTTAAAAAGGAGTAATAAAAATGGGAAAATACGCAGGAACAAAAACCGAAAAGAATTTTGAGGCAGCCTTTGCAGGCGAATCGGGAGCAAGAAACAAGTACACATTCTTTGCGTCGGTCGCAAAAAAGCAGGGCTTTGAGCAGATTGCCGAGCTGTTTTTAAAAACGGCTGACAACGAGAAGGAGCACGCGAAAATGTGGCTGAAGGAGCTTGAGGGCATCGGCGACACAGCCGAAAACTTAGCGGCAGCCGCGGCAGGCGAAAATTATGAGTGGACCGATATGTACGAGGATTTTGCCAAAACAGCCGATGAGGAGGGCTTCCCGGCACTTGCCGCAAAATTCCGCCTTGTAGGCGCCATTGAAAAGCAGCATGAGGAGCGCTACCGCGCGCTGCTGCACAATGTTGAGACAGCTGAGGTGTTCAAAAAGAGTGATGTCAAGGTGTGGGAGTGCCGCAACTGCGGACACATCGTTGTAGGCACCGCAGCGCCGGTGGTATGTCCGGTCTGCGCGCATCCGCAGAGCTATTTTGAAGTGAGAAAGGAAAACTATTAAGCGTTATCGCTTTTCCGTGCCGCAGACGCAGCAAAAAGCAGTGGATATTTTATAAAACGAACGGATTTTTTGAAAGGTGGGAGTTTTGGCTCCCACCTTTTTTTATATTTAAATGGGTAAATTTTAGTTTAGCGGTGTAAAAATCCAAAAATCTAATTGTGCACTTGTAGGGAACGAGCCTTGAGTGTCGTTCCTTAAA
>UQDO01000062.1 GCA_900539855.1 uncultured Oscillospiraceae bacterium | reverse complement strand
GAGCAGCTGATTTGTAATCAGCAGGTCGGGGGTTCAAGTCCGTCCACCAGCTCCACTTTCTGAAAAAGAGGAGCTTCGGCAAATTGAATATGGGAGTGTTCCCGAGTGGCCAAAGGGGGCAGACTGTAAATCTGTTGGCTTAGTCCTTCGGTGGTCCGAATCCACCCGCTCCCACCAAAAATCCTCATTCGCAAGAATGAGGATTTTTACTTATTACCTATTACATCTTCGCTCTTGCTTAAAAACAAATTGCCAACGGAATTTTTAAAAAGTAAAAGATAAAAAGATAATATGTAAAAGGTCAGAGGTGCCGGCTTCGCCGGGGGATATTTGCTTCGCAAATTTTAAAAGTCGAAATATTACGCCGAACTAAATAGGGCATATCAAAAAATGCTGAACCGGACGAGACCCTTATTCCGCACGCACTTGCCGTGAGTCCTGCTTTGCAGGGAAAAGGAATTGGCAAGATAGTTGTGGGACACATTATAGACCTTGCAAAAGCCGAACATAAAAAGGCAGTGCGCCTGGACATCCTCAGCGCCTGCAAAGCGACAGAGTGCCTCTATACAGGCTGCGGTTTTCAATTTGTTGAGACGAAGGATATGTCATATGACGACACGGGGCTGACAAGGTACAGTCTGTTCGAACTTAATCTGTAAATATACGACATGTAAGTTTTTTGGGGGTCATCAATATGGCAGAGTCTCTTAATGTCAGAAACACACACGGCGAAGTCCGGATGACCGACGGTTCACTGTGGAAAAACATGTTGGTCTTCAGCGCTCCGCTCATGCTGTCGCAGCTTTTGCAGGTGCTTTTCAATATGGCGGATGTGGCGGTCGTCGGCAAATATTCAAGCGCAGAGGCTTTGGGTGCGGTCGGCTCAACGACCATCCTTGTAACGCTGTTTACAGGCTTTCTAATTGGCATGGGAAGCGCTGTTAATGTCCGTGTTGCACAGCATCTGGGTGCAAAGGATAAAGCGCGTACATCTGCGTCCATCCGCACCTCATTTGTGCTCTGTCTTGCGACAGGCTGCATAATCATGGCGCTCTGCCTCGTTTCCGCACGATTTATGCTGGAGCTGCTCGGCACAAAGGATGATCTTATTGAGGGCGCTGTGCTTTATTTCAGAATATATGCGCTCGGGATGCCGGCACTCGGGATATTCAATTTCGGTAACGGTGTGCTCAGTGCAAACGGAGATACAAAGCGTCCGCTTCTTTATCTTATGATCGCAGGTATTCTGAATGTTATCTTCAACCTGTTTTTTGTTATCGTCTGCGGTATGGCGGAGGACGGCGTCGCACTTGCAAGCATCATAACGCAGTATGTGTCGGCGGTGCTTATCCTTATACATATGGGACGGCAGGGGGACAACTGCACTTTTCACTTTAAGGATTTGAAAAACGGAATAGACAGACCTGAGGGGAAATGTGTTCTTGAGTTGGGAATCCCGGCAGGATTGCAGAACGCTATTTTTGCCATTGCCAATCTCTTTATACAGGGCGCGGTCAACTCCTTCGAGTCAGTCATGGTCGAGGGAAATTCCGCTGCAGCCAATGCCGACGCCATCATCTACAACGTAATGGCAGCATTCTATACCGCATGCTCGACATTCATGGGTCAGAATATGGGAGCCGCAAAGCGTGACCGCGTGCTTAAAAGTTATTTTATCGGCATCGTATATTCTTTTACGGCAGGCGCGGTGCTTGGAGCGGCGCTGTTTCTGTTCGGAGAAGAATTTTTGTCCCTGTTTGCCAATGACAGGGCGGTCATTGAAGCAGGTTTGCAGCGTACCGGGATCATGTGCTTTTCCTATGCATTCAGCGCTTTTATGGATTGCACGATCGCAGCCTGCCGCGGTATAGGCAAGAGCTTTGCTCCGACGGTTATCGTTATCATGGGCTCATGCGTGTTTCGCGTTGTGTGGATATATACCGTGTTTGCTTATTTCCGCACCATACCGTCTCTGTACCTGCTGTACATTTTTTCGTGGGTCATTACGTCGGTCGCCGAGATCGTATACTTTGCCATCAGCTATAAAAAGCTCAATACAGCAGATGTGCTGAAAACATAAAAGTGGTCAAAACCGGCCTTGTTTGTTTTTGAGCATAGAAAAAGACCATCGCAATTTTGATAAAATTACGGTGGTCTTTTAATGTGTGTACCAAATAGAAATACTTTTCCGCTATATGCCCTATGCCTGGATTTTATATAATCTCAATCGTTTTTGCGGATTTTTCAAACTCCGCATCAAAGTCACCGCTGACACTTGTAAACGTAATCACGTCGGTATAGGTGTTCCCGAAGATCATATACATTGTCTGTGCCTGATTGACTCCGGAAACCGATAATTTGTATGAATATCTGATCGCATCAGTACCGTCAATTTTGATCTTTTCAAAATTTATAGATTCAACGGTTCCGTTGAATATCACATTAAAATAGTCCTCTAAAGTCTGCTGCGAGTAACCGGCTATAGAATCGGCAGCGCTTTTGGAAAATGTGATGTTGTCTGTCCTTGCCGGATAATCTGACGGTACCGCGATATATATTCCGCCGCTTTCAATGACCGAAAAGCCCTCGGGAAGAACAAAAGATAAATGATCGTATTCATATGTGTTTGAAGCTGCTTCCTGACCTTGCTCAGGGTCGGTCTTTGTTTCTTTGCTTGTTTCGGAAACAGTGCTGCTTTTGTCCGGTACGTTAGAGGCGGCAGAGGATGCATTGGCTGCGGTATCGACCGATGCAGCGTCTGAACCGGTTGCGGAAGAACTGCTGTCTGCGGTACTTGATGTCTGTGATGCGGTATTAACGGTGCTGTTTGAGTCCGAACTGTCCTTGTCTTTTCCGGAGCCGCCGCAGCCGACTAAAAAGCAGAACAGAACAAGCATAAGTATTGCGATTGATTTTTTCATAAATAACCCTCCTGAAAATATTGCTTTAAGTATAAAGTATTTTACAAATTATGTCAACGCTTTTTGTGAGGCGGATTGTGACAGTATAACGAAGCGGTGAAGTGTGAGCAGTGAAAATGTGAAGAAGCAAAAATCGGCAGGTATCGTTCGATACCTGCCGATTTTTTTGGCAAATGACTCTAATTTTGATAGAAACCGTGTAAGGGGGTGCAACTTCGGTTCAGAGGGGGTGCAACTTCGGTTCAGAGGGGGTGCAACTTCGGTTCAGAGGGGGTGCATTTTCGATGTTAGGGGGGTGCAGTTTGATGCACAACATAAAAGAGCTCCAAATTAGCCTTTTTAGCGCATCAAATGCAATAATCTTTCCATTTTGCTGTCCCATTCTCTGCTGGAATCGGCGCACTCTTTCAGTTCAGTT
>UQDO01000061.1 GCA_900539855.1 uncultured Oscillospiraceae bacterium | reverse complement strand
ATTCGCTACTTCTATTTTTTACTTTTTGTCACACATCATTGTAACACATACATTTAATAATTAAAAAAATATAATGTATACTTGAAATGTTGGAAAACATATGCTATAATTATCAAAAAGGAATAAAAGATATCAAAGTTTACATATAAATTTATTGAATTTTCACAATAAAACATCAATAAACCTCAGAAAGCAGAAACAACGCTGCTGAGGATGAAATAACCGCCGGATCACGGCAGAACGGAGAATATCAATGAAACAGTATGACATCGGTGCTATTAAAACGATAGCGTTATTGGGACATGGCTCGTCGGGAAAGACCACTCTTGCCGAGTCAATGCTGTATTATGCCGGTATGACCGACAGAATAGGAAAGACCGCAGACGGAACATCGGTGATGGATTTTGACCCTGAGGAAAAGAAAAGGGGGGTATCGGTTTCATCATCGGTCTTTCAGTTTGAATATAACGATAAAAAGATAAACCTTATAGATGCTCCCGGACTTTTCGATTTTGCCGGAGGTGTTACCGAGGCACTCACCGCTGCCGATTCTGCGCTTATCGTACTTTCGGGAAAATCGGGACTGAATGTCGGCGCTCAGCTGAACTACGCAGCCGCGAAAAAGGCAGGAGTGCCGGTGTCGTTTTTTATTGGTAAGCTGGATTCGCCGCGCGCCTATTTCTACCGCGTTATTTCCACCCTTACCGCCCATTACGGAGCGGTGATATGCCCCGTCGTTATTCCGTTTGTTGAGGGTGAACAGGTCGTTTCATTTGTAGATCTGATTGAGAACCGCGCTTATAAATATGACGGCATCAAGAGAAGCGATGCCGAAATGCCCGAAAGCGACGATATCAAAAATATGCGCGACGTTATGCTTGAAGCCGTTGCGAGCGTTGACGAAGCACTTATGGAAAAATACTTTGCCGGCGAGGAGTTTGACGCTGCCGAGATAAAGTCGGCGCTTGCCGCCGGCATGCAGTCGGGTGATATATGCCCGGTTTTCTGCGGCATAAATCAGACCGGAGCCGGTGTGAGCCTTGCGCTTGACATACTGTCGGAGATAGCGCCTGCGGCTGATAAACGCGAGTACCGTGTTAAAAAGGGAGACGCTGAGGGTACGGAAAACTGCAATGTGTCGGCACCTGCCACAGCAGTCGTCTTTAAAACGATCGCCGACCCGTTTGTGGGAAAGCTTTCATATTTTAAGGTTATTTCGGGCACATTAAAACCGGATATGAAGCTTATAAACAGCCGAACGGGCGCTGAGGAGCGGCTTGGCAAGCTCATGTGGATAAAGGGCGGCAAGCAGGAGGAAGCGGCAGCCGTCGGAGCCGGAGACATTGCGTCGGTAGCAAAGCTGGGCGGAGTAAAGACCGGCGATACTTTGACGGTTGCCGGAAACGAGTGCAGCATAATAGCCGAAAAATTCCCGATGCCGGGATATTCAATGGCAATAAGACCGGCGAAAAAGGGAGACGAGGAAAAGGTGGCGTCGGGGCTTGCGAGAATATTGGAGGAGGACGGCGCACTCATCGTAGTAAGCAACAAGGAAACAGGCGAACAGATAGTATCAGGTCTCGGCGAACAGCACCTTGATCTTGTCACCTCAAAGCTGAAATCAAAATTCGGCGTGGATGTTGTCATGTCGGTGCCCAAGGTGGCATACCGCGAGAAAATACGCAAGAAAGTAAAGGTGCAGGGCAGGCACAAAAAGCAGTCGGGCGGACACGGTCAGTTCGGCGATGTCTGGATAGAGTTTGAGCCCTGCGACAGCGAAGATATGGTATTTGCCGAAAATGTTTTCGGCGGAGCGGTGCCGAAAAACTTTTTCCCGGCGGTCGAGGCGGGCCTGCGTGATTGCGTAAAGAAGGGCACGCTTGCAGGATATCCCGTTGTCGGACTGAAAGCCACGCTTGTTGACGGTTCGTATCATCCGGTCGATTCGTCAGAAATGTCATTCAAAATGGCTGCGGCAGCGGCGTACAAAGCCGGAGTACCGATGGCTGATCCGGTATTGCTTGAGCCTATCGGAACATTGAGCCTTATTGTCCCTGACGATGTCATGGGTGATGCAATAGGTGATATAAACAAGCGCCGCGGACGCGTGCTGGGAATGAATCCGGCAGACGAACGCAGGCAGGAGATAATAGCCGAGATACCTATGTCCGAAATGGGCGATTTTGCGACAGCCATGAGATCAATAGCTCAGGGCAGAGCGGAATTTTCGTTTGAATTCACAAGGTATGAGGAAGCGCCGCCTTTTGTTGCCGATAAGGTCATAAAGGAAAGCGGAGTGCAATGATTAATTGTCTTTTGGAGGCCAATGTGCAAAAATATATCGATTTGCTCCGAAATTCAAAAATATTTTCAAATACAGGCGACAGCGATATAGTCCGGCTTCTTGAAAGAGCCGAGGCTGTGCACCGCTCATACAAAAAGGGCGAGATAATACTTGCCGACGGAACAAAAACCGAGAAAGCAGGCTTCCTTCTGACCGGATCCGCGGTGATCTCCAAGGATGATTTCTGGGGCAACCGAAATATACTGGCACGCATAACAGGCGGCAGCATGTTCGCCGAGACCTTTGCGCTGCTGCATGATGCGGCGGTTAATGTTAATGTGACCGCCGAGCAGGATTGTACCGTGCTGTGGCTGCGCTTAGGTGCGGTTACCGCTCTTGCCGGAACGGACCGTGCGGCAGGCATGCTGTCCAATAGAATCATTAACGATCTGGCATATAAAAATCTGCGGTTTAATGAAAAGATAACACACATGAGCCGCAGAACGACTGCACTGAAACTGATGTCATATCTGTCAGCCGAGGCAGCAAAGGCAGGAAGCGACGAGTTCACAATACCCTTTGACCGTAAAGGCCTTGCCGATTATCTGTCGGTCGAACGCAGCGCTATGTCGGCTGAGCTGTCAAAGCTGCGCGCCGCAGGTATGATAGAATACCGCAAGAACAAATTCAGGTTGATAAAGACACCGGAGGGGCGGTAAATGCTTTAGCAGATGCACAGGCAGAGGTTTTGTTTCAACCAGGGGCTTATATTACACCAAATGAAAATCGGCTTGGAGGATACACCTCCAAGCCGATCGTTTTTTATTTTAATATACCAGTAAATTTTAGTTTAGAGGTGTAAAAACCGAAAATCTAATTAGCACGTCGTATGGAACGAGCCTCGAGTGTCGCTTCTTAATAAACAACCTAAAAACTAATTGACACCTTGTAGGGCAGGGGCCCCACTCCTGCCGTTTTTCTTATGTCCCCAAAATAACAATAGATTTTCCGTCAGTAATTTATTAAAGAAATTGTATGTATATGTTTTCGTTTTAAGTGTATGTGTTACAATGATGTGTGACAAAAAGTAAAAAATAGAAGTAGCGAATAGA
>UQDO01000060.1 GCA_900539855.1 uncultured Oscillospiraceae bacterium | reverse complement strand
CTACGTCTATCAATTAATTATACGAATACCATTCACCTATAAACTAAAATTTATTTATTTGAATTAAATTCTGAAATTGCCGGGGGGGGAGAACTTGCCGCTTTACTCTTTTGCCGTAATTATGTGCGGACATCCGGCATATCCTTAAATAAGGGGCAAGGCGGCTGCGCCGCCAAAAAATATTTAGGGTGTGTTGCAATGAAAAGATTGAGATGCATATTGGCGGTCATTCTGGCCGCGGCGCTTACTTTTGTGCCGACCGCTGTTTTTGCCGACGACGGTGCGGCTGAGAACGACGAAAAAAACAGGATTGTCACCGAGTACTATTCGCCTGACCTTACCGATCCGCCGACCATAGACGCAACCGAAACGGTGGCTCATGCCGGCATGGCTGAGCCTGAAGTGCCGGCAAAGTCGGCAATACTTATGGAGGTCGATACGGGCGAAATTCTTTATGAGAAAAATCCGCATGAGCGGCTCGCACCGGCGTCGATAACGAAGGTAATGTCACTGCTGCTTGTGGTGGAGTCGATAGAATCGGGCGGACTGACCCTTGACACTGTGCTTTCCGCCAGCGAACACGCATGTTCAATGGGCGGTTCGCAGATATGGCTTGAGCCGGGTGAGACAATGACGGTCGATGAGCTACTGAAGGCGTCGGTCATAGGCAGTGCAAACGATGCGACTGTGGTGCTCGGCGAAGCAATAGCCGGAAGCGAGGAAGGCTTTGTAGCCATGATGAACGAGAGGGCATATCAGCTCGGAATGGAGGATACCTGCTTTAAAAATGCGACCGGACTTGATGCCGACGGACATCTCACCTGTGCTTACGATATAGCTATAATGTCGCGTGAGCTTATAAAGCACGACATTATCAAAAAATATTCGACAGTCTGGATGGAGTCGCTGCGCGACGGAAAATCGGAGCTTGTAAACACAAATAAGCTTGTCAGATTTTACGAGGGCTGCACCGGGCTCAAGACCGGCACGACCTCGGGAGCAGGCGCCTGCCTCTCAGCCACCGCCGAAAGGGACGGAATGCAGCTTGTGGCGGTTGTAATGGGCGCCGGCAATTCCGCCGACCGCTTTTCGGGCGCGAGGAAGCTGCTTGATTACGGATTTGCAAACTGGAAGACGGTGACGGTCACCTCGGATGTTTCGCAGTTTCACCCGATAACGGTAAACGGCGGAGTAAAAGGTTCGGTTGACCCGGTCTGCGGAGAGGAAAAAAGCTTTCTTGTGAAAAGAAACGACGCCGGGAAAATAACGCAGCAGGTCGAGCTGTCGGACAGTCTTGAAGCACCGGTTGAAAAGGGTCTTACGGTGGGTCAGGCGAGAATATTCTGCGGTGACGAGGAAATAGGAAGTCTCAGAATAACCGCAGGCGATGAGGTCGGGAAAATGTCATTTTTAAAGGCGTTTCTTTTTATGCTCGGCGGATGCTTCAGGGTAGCCTGACCGGAATAATGATATTATCGTGAACCGACAGTAAACTTTTTGAAATACTGCTTGAAATGACCGCCGTTTTATTGTATAATATATACACAAAAAAAGAAGATCATAGTGCCGCTTGCAGAGCACTGCCAAAGCGGCGAAAGGGATGTTTGAATTGTCAATCAGATTTAATGACGGCTATGCCGCTCAGTTTTTGTCGGAAGACGACCTTACAGGTCTTAAAACCCAGGTGTCGGCTGCACATAAAACGCTTAACGACCGTTCCGGTCTCGGAAACGACTTTTTAGGTTGGGCAGACCTTCCGGTTGATTATGACAAGGAAGAGTTTGCAAGAATCCAAAAGGCTGCCGAAAAGATCATATCGGATACCGATGTGTTCATTGTTATAGGCATCGGCGGATCTTATCTCGGCGCACGCGCCGCTATCGAATTCCTCAAGTCACCGCTTTACAACAATCTGCCGAAAAAAACACCGGATATCTATTTTTCCGGCAACAGCATAAGCGGCAGCGCGGTGCAGGATCTCTTAAAGATCTGCGAGGGCAAGCGCGTTTCGGTCAATGTTATTTCAAAGTCGGGAACCACCACCGAACCGGCTATCGCGTTCAGAATATTCAGAGAATATCTTGAAAACCGTTACGGACACGATGAAGCGGTAAAGAGAATATACTGCACGACCGACAAGGCAAGAGGCACATTGAAGCAGCTTGCCGACGAGCAGGGATACGAGAGCTTTGTGGTGCCGGATGATGTAGGCGGACGTTTCTCGGTGCTTACTGCCGTAGGTCTTTTGCCCATCGCCGTTGCCGGCGCCGATATTGATGCCCTTATGAAGGGCGCCGCCGCCGCACGCGAGGATTATATGGCGGATGACATAGAAAATAACGATTGCTATAAATACGCCGCACTCAGAAACGCCTTCTACCGCCGCGGCAAGGAGATAGAGCTTCTTGTATCGTATGAGCCGAGATTTGCACTCATGGCTGAATGGTTCAAACAGCTTTACGGCGAGAGCGAGGGCAAAAACGGCAAGGGCCTTTTCCCGGCTTCGGTCAATTTCACTACCGATCTGCACTCGATGGGACAGTACATTCAGGACGGCCGCAGGCTGATGTTTGAAACGGTGGTTACTATAGGAGACTGCGGTGAGGACACCGTTATAAAGGAAGACGAAAAGAACGGCGACGGACTGAATTTCCTTGCAGGCAGGACAATGTCGTTTGTCAACCGCAAGGCTTTTGAGGGCACCGTGCTTGCACATACCGACGGAGGAGTGCCCAACCTTGTGATAGAGGTTGAAAAGGCTGACGAAGAGAACCTTGGAAGGCTCATCTATTTCTTTGAAAAGGCATGCGCGATATCGGGATATATGCTGGGTGTCAACCCGTTCAATCAGCCCGGTGTTGAGAGCTACAAGAAGAACATGTTTGCCATGCTCGGAAAGCCCGGATACGAGGAGCAGAGAGCGGCTCTCGAAGCGAGAATAAAATAAGACCTCAAAAAATCAGGACGTAAAGGTGCCAAGGCTCCTTTCGTCTGAATATAAAGGAGTTGTTTTTATGTTAAAACTTATTATCGGTAAAAAGGGAAGCGGAAAGACCAAGAAGCTTATCGATGAAGTCACTGCCGCTGCCGAATCGTCGAACGGCAATGTTGTCTGCATTGAAAAGGGCAACACGCTGACCTATAATATAACCCACCGTGTGAGACTGGTCGATGCCGAGCATTACGGCATTTCCGGCTTTGACGCATTTTACGGCTTCCTTTGCGGTATTTGTGCCGGCAACTATGATGTGACACACATCTATGTTGACGCCATACTCCGCATCTGCGAGAGAGATTTTGACGCGCTTGCCGTGTTCTTCGAAAAGGTCGAGGCACTTTCAAAGGAAAGCAGCACCCAGTTCACTTTTACCGTTTCGGCTGACGAGAGCGAAATACCGGCTTCGGTATTCAAAATTGCCGAGAAGATCTGAAAACCGGCTATATCCAACATTTGCGGCAGGTTTCCCTGCCGCATTTTGCTATATTTATCGGGTAAAATAAATTTTTGTATGTGTTAAAATGATGTGACCCAATAAAAAGAGAAGTTAACTTCCAA
>UQDO01000059.1 GCA_900539855.1 uncultured Oscillospiraceae bacterium | reverse complement strand
AAACAGGTCTTATTTACTTTTCCCAATCTGTAACACATCATTGACAAACCTACACAAGTCGACCCTCTTCAGCCTATGCTTTAGGTTGACAAAGCATATAATTTGTGATACAATGCTTTTTAGCTCATACAGAGTAGGTCTCGGCGCGTCAAGTGCCGGCAGGACGGGGAGTTGCCTGCCGGACGAAAAACCGTTAGCGGTTTGCGGTGCCGTTTCCGCATCCCGCTGTTATAGTAAGAAGATACGCCGGAATACGGATACATACCTCCTTATTATTTCACGCGCAGATGAAATTTTAAGGAGGTTTTATTATGGAAAAATCGTACAGACACTACTACACAAGACGCATTTCGGTGCTCGCCGTCATGACGGCTCTTGCCGTTATCTCGTCGCTGTCATTCCCTATGGGTCTCACCTTCCGTGTAGGCACATTTATCAAAATATCGCCGGTGTTCATTGTAACGGCGCTCACCGGCTGCCTTTACGGCTGGCGCGGCTCGACGCTTGTCGCGGTACTCGCAGATATAATACAGGGCATGCTTTTCGGCGGCGTTTCGTGGCTGATAGTGCTCACCAAGGTGTTCACCGGTGCAATGTTCGGTCTGTTCCTGCATAAAAGCTACAGAATAACGCGGATCATTATTGCAGTTGCCGTAACGCAGATAATAGGCAGTCTCGGTCTTACAAGTCTTGCGCTTATGCTTGAATACGGTATGACCGTAGAGGGATTTTATCTTAGAATTGTCCAGACCGCCGTTCAGCTCTGCTTACAGCCGATCGTGTTATGGCTTCTCCTGCCGGTCGCTGACCTGCCCGCAAGGATTAAAAGATTAGCTGTTTAAGGTTTCGACAAAATTTATTTACAAGTTGACATAATGCTATTTACAAATCTAAGTCTATGTGTTATCATCATTAAAACAATTCTTTAAGAGCGGTACCGTGATGCCGACAAGGTTTGATGATAAAGCGCATTATGTGCGCTGCTTTTTGTGCGATCATGAGATCTTGCCGCATACGGCAGGATCTCTTTTTTTGAGGTGATCTTTATGCTGAAGTACAAATCTCTTATAATGGATGAAAATGCGGTCATGCGCGCGGTAAAAAGGATCTCTTACGAAATAATCGAAAGAAACCGCGGATGCGACTCGCTCTGTCTGGTCGGCATCTGCCGCCGCGGTGTGCCGATAGCCGAAATGATAACCGCAAACATTGAAAAGATCGAGGGCGAAAAGATAGACTGCGGAAAGCTTGACATCACCTTCTACCGCGACGATCTTTCCAAAATGACAAGCGACCCCGTAGTCAACGCGACCGACATTGAATTTGACATCACCGACAAAAATGTCGTGCTTGTGGACGACGTGCTTTATACAGGCAGAACGGCAAGAGCCGCGATAGATGCGCTGATAGCAAAAGGGCGTCCTGCCACGGTGCAGCTTGCAGTGCTTATAGACCGCGGTCACCGCGAATTTCCTATCAGAGCTGATTATGTAGGCAAAAATATGCCGACCTCAAAAAGCGAGCGCATATGCGTAAAACTGCCGCCGTACGAGGACAAAACATCGGTAGAGCTTTTCGGTTAAACCGGGTATTACCCGTTTAATAAATTTATATTAATTTGCACCTGTGTGTGCAAGATATGGAGGAAAAAGTATGAAACTAACCTACAGAGTCAATGACAGGCCAAGTTTCGGCAAGGTGATCGTGTTTGCGTTCCAGCAGCTGCTCGCGATCCTTGCGGCAACCATCGCAGTTCCGACGATCATCGGAAACGGAATGTCACAGTCGGCAGCCCTGTTCGGTGCAGGTGTCGGAACCATCGTTTATCTGCTCTTTACAAGGTTCAGAAGTCCGGTGTTCCTCGGTTCGTCATTCGCATTTATAGGATCTATGTTTGCAGCATTCGCAGGTGCAGTTTCAGCACAGGCAGGACACGCCGGTCTTATAATCGGTGCGGCATTTGCGGGACTTGTATATGTAGTCATCGCAATAATCGTAAAGCTCGTAGGCGTCAAGTGGATCAACAAGCTTATGCCTGCGGTCGTTATCGGACCGACAGTTTCCATCATCGGTCTGTCGCTTGCAGCAAATGCAGTCAGCGATCTTTCAAAAGGAAAGGTTCTTGACGCTGACAGCAACTCCCTTGCAAATCCTCTTGTCTGCATCCTTTGCGGACTGGTCACCCTGCTTGTTGTGACCATCTGCTCGGTCTACGGTAAGAAAATGGCTAAGCTTATCCCCTTCATCATAGGAATACTTGCAGGATATGTTGCGGCAGCAATATTCACAGTGATCGGAATTATGACCGACAATCAGGCGCTTCAGATAATCAACTTTGAAGTATTCAAGAATATGAACATCTTCTCTATCCCCGACTTCACCTTCCTTGAGGCAATAAAGGGTGTCAAAGAGATAGACGGCAACTATATAGCAACGGTAGCCGTGGCATACATCCCGGTTGCATTCGTTGTCTTTGCCGAGCACATCGCCGACCACAAAAACCTCTCATCTGTCATCGAGCATGACCTGCTTGAGGATCCGGGTCTTTCAAGAACACTTCTCGGAGACGGTGTCGGCTCTATCGCAGGCTCATTCTTCGGCGGCTGCCCCAACACCACCTACGGCGAATCGGTCGGCTGTGTTGCTATAACCGGAAACGCTTCCGTAGTGACCATCATCGCAACTGCTATAATGTGCATGGTGATATCCTTCTTCGGACCGTTCGTAACCTTCCTCTCAAGCATTCCGAACTGCGTGATGGGCGGCGTTTGCATAACGCTCTACGGTTTCATAGCGGTATCCGGTCTTAAGATGATACAGGATGTCGACCTCGGAGACAATAAGAACCTCTTTGTAGTAGCAGTCATCCTCATCTGCGGCATCGGCGGACTTACCGTATCGTTCGGCAAGGTAACCATCACCGCAATTGCCTGTGCACTTATCCTCGGAATCATCACCAACGTGATCCTTTCAAAGGGCAAGAGCGCTGACGAAACCAAAGAGATCGAAGCAGAGGAAAATACCGAAGCATAAACTCAACATTCAGATAAAGAAAGGGGCTGCATTTGCAGTCCCTTTTTGTGTTATATAATAAATTGTTATGCAATAAGATGCATTAGACCATCCTATGATATCTGTCGAATTATCCTCCCTCACCATCCAACTCTTTATAGCATTCAAAGGCAATCCCATCTTTATCAAATTTAATACTAAAAAGCACACCATTATATGTTCCGAGAAAGCCCACCTTCCTCGGTTTGAGCGTGTAGCTGGCGATATAGTATTGTATTTGTCCGTCGGTACTTCTCATTGGCACATATCGAATGAAATCACCGTATCTTTCGACGACCTGTTCTTTCGTTTTTCCGAGGATCCATTTTTCGTTGTACTTTCCGTGCTTGACGATAAAAACCACTGACAGTACAATAATTATAATCAATGATATATATATCACTGCAAATTTACGCATGGCAACCTCCTTTAAAATCAAATCATATCACCTTTTTTACTGTGCTCATCAATATACCACCCCGGAGTCTTTCCATATAGTGATAGCGCCTTTTCTCCATAGCATTCTTCCGCCTGCTTTGATATTTCAAATACTCTTTTCGCAAATATTTCGGCAAGCGCAGCATCTTCCAATGTGACCTGTTCGGTGCCATATACAATATGCCGGAAATTATAACCTTTCATATAAATTGTTGCGCTGAAGAATAAGGAGAATGGGTAATTGATTATTTCAACTAAAAACATATGGTTATTGCAGTTTACCGATTCAAAAAAGTAGCCGCCGTATTTATATGTCAAATATTTATATCCGCTTTTTTTCGCGTATTTATTGAATATTGCTTTTGGAGAATATCCCGATACAGCTGTAACACTGTCTGAAAAATAGCCTTCTTCATTCTGCGGCAATTCATTATCGAATGTTTTCTTTTCGTTCTTTCTCTTTGGTGCAATAAATTCATTCATGGCCCTCGAGCATTCGGATAACCTGCTTTTTTCCGAATCGGGAAAGACACATTTAAGCCTTGAATCCTTTGGCGTTCCAAGTTTTTCAAGGAACATTTTAAAATTATCCGGATAGTCTTTCAGCAGTCCGTTTTCTATTTTCCGTTCTATAACAACATTTACGAGATTAAATTTATTGCCGAAATCAAATTCCTTTTTAAAACGAACACTATTGCTGAAGTATGATTCGAATGTATGAGAATAATAAAGTATATTGTCAGATTCAGAATAGAAAACAGGATCCTGAGTTTCATTACCATACCAATTAATATTATCCAGCACAACACCCATAAAAGCGAAATTTACAGTGAATGGTATTTTCTTTAGAAGCTTGTCGAAATCGCTCACATGGTCTTTTTTAATATACTTTTCAATATGGTCTTTATTGCGCTTGATGCTCGAAAAGCAGTAGTCAGGCGGACTTCCGAAAAAAGCTTCGGACTCACCAATATGTTGGATATACTCAGATAAAGCTGGGGCTATGCGGACAACCTTTTTGCAGATGTCGCCGGCAGAATCTCCGGAAAAATGAACCATTATGTCTTCATAACTAAAATTCAATGTCTTAAACAGGTTGTCAAAATAATCCTTTGTGTCTTTGAACCTGATCTCTTTAAGGTTATACGTAATGACCTCAAAAATACGCATAAGAAACACCTGATTTTAATATTATTATGCAAGAAGGAGTGTAAGAGGTATAAGAGAAGTTCCGCCAGTCGGTCCTGAGAGTATAACACAAGCAGCACCGAGAACTATAGCCATTCCAACAACTGTCACTACTCCCCACGACAAAGTGTCAAAACTATAACTATAATCATAGTTATAGCTCTCCGAAGGCTTTTCAACAAATACCGGCTTTGCCTCAATGAGATGTTCTGCAGAATCATCGATTTTATAAAGTATAAGGCAATTTCTTACATCTTTACTCGTAGCAGGATTATTAAAATTTCTTACATTTATATATTTATTTGAGATATAAGGTATTGTAAACTCACCTATATTATAACCGATGACGAGCGGCTTCGGAAAATTTTGGTCGTATTTTTCTGCTGCCCCTAAGTAGCGGTTCACTTGCCGTTCTCCAATGCCCCCAACTTTATAATAACGCTCCTTGTCAGGCTTAACTTCCCAAAGATAAGTACATGAACTCATCATCTTTAGCACATCAGCATAGCCGTAATAATTATTTGACAAATTACCGTTAATAATTTTATTATTGTACATTCTATATGTACCGCCAACTTTTCCGGCACTCCATTTAGCAACGATATCATGTACTGTTCTTAGTTTATTCAATTCCGTAAATGATGAGAACTTTCTTAAATCCGCAGTATTTTCCCGAAAAATAACATTGAACGAGGCATTATCAAAAACATATTGGTTTATGCTTTTATCAAATGACATTAGTGCTGGATATAAACATGCCGCATCATATGTATTAGTATCAAATACTCCATAGTTTTCTTGATCTTTCGGCTCATAATATCCCAAGATTTCAAGTGCACGCTGAACCACAATAACTGCCAAACCTTTTGAATTCAGTGTAAGGTTAGTTGAAAACGAAAAGGGTATTCTTGCCGATTGATCGCCGCCAAGAATCTCATAAGCATAATCAGATGTTGGATTACTGCCAACCACAATATAATCGGCACGAGCCACATCGCATTCTGTACTTAATTGTTTATGTATTGTATTTTTAGTACACTCAGAAATCTTTCCGTCTAAAAATGCGCGTTGATTTTCGTCTATTAGGGTTTTTAATCGAATAATTCTTTTCTTTGTTTCAGAATCGTCTATAAGCGTATCCGGATATTCCAGTACCTGATCAACCGTCACTTCACAGCTCGCTACGAAGTTGCCGTCATCCGTTGTGACAGTTATTGTTGTTTTTCCGGCGCGTTTTGCTGTTATTTTACGGTTGC
>UQDO01000058.1 GCA_900539855.1 uncultured Oscillospiraceae bacterium | reverse complement strand
GGGCACCTAATGTGATATGATTTCATCAGAGAACCTTTCCTTTCTTTTGGGAGTAGATGTGTTTTGTGGTGAAACCATTATACCAAAAGGGATGAGAGGTTCTCAACTTTCATTTAAGTTTACAATACGGCTTTATCGGAGGGGAGAGAGCACAATGAAAAAGACAACTAAAACTTGGCTTATTATAGCAGGCGCTTTAGTACTTGCCGGATGCATCGTTTCTTGCGGTAGTTATGTTGACGATCGGGTGGGATTTTAAAAAGCTTTCAACAGTTAAATACGAAACAAACACATATGAGGTAGGGGAGGCGTTCGGCGGAATATCCATAGATACAAATACTGCGGATGTCGTGCTTGCGTTATCTGACGACGGGAAATGCAGAGTGGAATGTTACGAGGAAGAATACGCAAAACATTCGGTTGCGGTTCTCGGAAATATGCTTACTGTTAAGGTGAATGACACAAGATCATTTTATGACTACATAGGATTCTACTTCGGCTCGCCAAAGATAACGGTATATCTTCCGCAAGCGGAATACAACTCATTACTTGTAAGCGGCAGCACCGGAAGGGTCGATGTGCCCAAAGGGCTTACAT
Source organism: uncultured Oscillospiraceae bacterium (assembly GCA_900539855.1). Classification (GTDB taxonomy): domain Bacteria; phylum Bacillota; class Clostridia; order Oscillospirales; family Acutalibacteraceae; genus UMGS172. The sequence continues at coordinate 6,010 of UQDO01000058.1, read as the reverse complement.
TTGAAAGTGCCGACATTGCCCTCAGCACCGGTAACATATATTTCGGGGCATCGGTTGTGGGAGCTGTAAAATTTAAGATCAGCACAGGAAATATCCGTGCAGAGGGCGAGTCTGCCGGTTTGCTTGACATTTCCACCACAACAGGCACTGTGACGATTTCCGGGATGATCTGCGGCGGCAGCGTTACCGTGGACGTAACAACCGGCAAGGCAGATCTGACCGGCGTTTCATGCAAAAGCGTGATTTCAAAAGGCAGCACCGGAAACATTGTTTTGAATAAGGTGATAGCCTCGGAAAATTTTTCGGTCAAAAGAAGCACCGGTAACGTAAAATTTAATGACTGCGATGCTGCGGAAATATATGTAAAGACCGATACAGGTGATGTCACGGGTAGCCTGCTTTCGGATAAGGTGTTTATCGCCAACAGCGATACCGGCAGAATCGACGTCCCGAAAACAGTGACCGGCGGCAGATGTGAGATCGATACCGATACCGGTGACATCCGAATAACGGTAAAGTGAATACCCGGCGCGCAGCGGTTGGCTTAGGTGCAGAAAGTAAGTATTTAGGCAACACCGATTACGTTTGCTAAGATAAGTATGGCGTTTCGGTCGGCTTTAAAAGGATCATCCAACGTTCTTGAAAAGGAATTCAGCCAGCCGGTATACCGATATTGCCGAGAAAAACAGCATGAACAACAAAAAGGGCTGCCTATGTCAGCCCTTTTCTTGTACCTTAGATCATGAGATTATTATGCCAAAAGCTGTTGATATTTGAGATAAAACATGCTATAATGACGAAAATGGTAAAATGCTAAATTTTTAACCGGTCAATTTGTGGCTTAATGGTTTCGAAGGAGGAAGAGCTAATGACAGAATTTGAAAAAATGCAGCAGGCAAAGGTATACGTTGATAAGATGGCAAATGGCATCAATCCTATTGATGGTGCTTGTGTTTCCGACTCGGATATCATAAACGATGTCAGGATCTCCCGGTGTCTGTTTTATGTATCTGATATTCTAAGGCAGGTCATTAATAATAACGGTGTCATCAGCAAGGCCGGTTCATCAAAGACTGAGTTTTTTCTCACTGCTGAAAATATAAGTAACTTTCCTTTTTCCGAAGTGCCGATTCCGGTAAGTGAGATAACCGAACGTCTTAATGCTATGGCGGATCTGAATGTATGCCGTAAGCTGAAATATTCAGCGATAACGAACTGGTTGGTTTCGATCGGGGCGTTGGAGACAGTAGAGATCGTCGAAGGTAAAAGCACCAAAAGACCCACAAAACAAGGTGAAAAACTCGGTATATTTTCAGAAACACGGAGAGGTATGTACCGCGAATACGTTGTAGTCGTTTATAATAAAGACGCGCAGCAATTCATTATTGATAATATTGAAGCAGTTATTGCCAACAACAGTAATAATTCTGCCAGGAAAGCAGATAATCAGGGACTGGCATGGACGCCGGAACACGAAGAATGTTTAAAAGATCTGTTTAATAAAAATGTTCCTATTTCCGAAATTGCAGTGACTCTTAAGAGAACCGAAACAGCTGTTATATCAAGACTGGAGAAAATGGGCCTTATCGACAATAGAGGCGATAAAGCATAAAGGAACAGGCTATGGCACTGATGAAATGACCTGAGTGTGGCAACGCTATATCAGATAAAGCAGAAAAATGTCACACTGCGGATTGCCTGCGGCATATTTCATCTAACAAACAGAGGTTGATCATCCTCTGCCGCGGTGTGATTAAAATCTGCACCGCAGTAAACAAGGAAAAAGTAATTTTAAGTCCACATTTGATGATGTGGTTGTAAAAATGCGATTTTTTCAAAAGTGGCGGTGAAATACCTAAATAAGCATAAAAAATGACCGAAGGTGGAGAATAAACTCTGCTTTCGGTCGAAATTTTGTGGGAGGACTATAAAATAGATTTTTTCGCCTTTTTTGGGGTAGTATTTGTTCCCTTACGAAAAATCTTGAGCTTTCAGGGTTAGGGGCGGTGGTGCAGCCGCTGTCATTCTGTCAGCGGCTGCACCGATTTAAGACCGCCTTTGAATATTACGGTAATCTGCTCTTTTGAGTCCATCACTACACATTCGAGCAGTTGGCGGACGATTTGGTCATCGTATTCCATCGGACGGTTCTTTATGCCGTCGAGTATCATGTAGATGTCATCGAGTCGGGATTTTGCGTTTTCTCGCCGCTGTTCAGCGTCGGATATGCTGTCGAGCTGCTGTTGCAAGCGGCTTTTTTCATTCATAAGCCGAGTTGCGGTTTCCTCATCAAAGGCTTCGATGGTGTCGGTGGACACCCGGTCGAGCATTTTTCGGAATTCTGCGTCGATCTCGGCGATCCGTATCTGTAGGTCGATGCTGTTGTCCTCGCTTCTTTCGCCCTCCAAGCCCATGCCGATGTGCAGCTTCAGCGTTCGCAGCACCTCGACATTTTGATTGGCGGTTTCCATGATTGCCGCCATCACAGCCCGTTGCAGTACGCTTTCCTCTACGGTGGGTGAGTTGTGACAGTATTTCTTGGCATATTCAATACGGTTGATGCATCGCCACACGATTTTCTTTTTGCCGCTTGCCGTCCATGTGCATCGGCGGTAGGCGGATTTGCATTCACCGCAGACGAGCAGTTCTGTCAGAGCATATTTGCTTGAGTATTTGCCTTGCTCGGTCTTAGCTTTTCGGCTGATCTTGCGTTTGCCGGAGCGCCGTGCGAGTTCCTCCTGAACTCTGCCGAAGGTAGCCGAGTCGATAATGGCAGGGTGGCTGTTCTCTACATAGTATTTCGGGCGTTCGCCGTTGTTGACTCTGACCTTTTTGCTGATGCAGTCGGTGATGTAGGTCTTATTGATGATGGCATCGCCTTTATATCTCTCATTGGAGAGAATGGACTGTATCGTGGAAAACTGCCACTCTGCTTTTCCCGTCGGGCTTTTGATGCCCTTTTCTTCAAGTAGTTTGGCAATTCCTTTTAAGCTGTCGCCTGCGAGGAAACGGTCATATATAAAGCGGTCGTTTCGGCTTCTTCGGGGACGATTTGGGATTGTCCGTCCTCGCCCTTGCGGTAGCCGAGGAAGTTCTTGTATCTGAATACTACCTTGCCTTCACGGGTAGCCTGTGCCTTGCCCCATTTAATGTTGGCGCTGATATTTTCCGATTCGCTTTGGGCGATGCTGCCGTAGATGGTGATGTAAAACTCGGCACCGGGCTGATTGCTGTGGATATTGCTTTCCACTACGGTGTCGCATACATCCGGCTGCTCTGCTATAAGAATATCCTCACCGTTGAATTCATTGGTGGTCAGAGCGTTGTAGGAAACATCGCCGTTTCTTGATGCGCGTCTGTCAATATAGATTTAACGATTCCGCTGACGGTAATATTCCTCATAATCCTCTTTTGATACCTCCATCAGACTGCCGTATAAGGGCAGGAACAGCTTGTCCGCATATAGCGGGCAGATTTGCTCACGGCGACGGAATTCCTCATAGGTTAGTTCCGTGTACCCGCCGTTTTCTATGATATAAACCGCTTTGGGTTCTTTTTTCACTGTTATGTACCTCCGTTCAATCGTTTTTGGTTGGTTTCAAAAAACGATTGATACGGAGGGCAGCGGCAGCCGACAGAGCTGCCGGATTGGCGCTGTTTTAGGGCGCAAAGGCCGCAAAAAGTCAAGCCAAGTAAAATTCCCGTTTTTTCGGTGCTTTTATTGGCACTTCTCGGATATTGTTTTGAATTCTGTCGACCGGGAAGGTCAAAAAAATATAGGTGTCTGTGTGTCTGCGCAAAGACAGTCTTTGCTATTTCAACACCTGTATCTTTCCTATGTTCTTTTTCATGTTCTCACCTTGTCGCCGAAGGACGGCAGGGCGGCCGCCCTTTACGGCAAAGATCCGTATGGTATGTCCTCTGAAAGCACTGCACTGTGCATCGGTATCACCTCCTCGCCGGAATATTTTGCCGGACCGTTTGTTTTGCTGCTGAAAACGGCTGATTTTTGCCGAAGGCATAAAGAAAGAGCGCCCAGCAAGTTTTTTACTTGCTGAGCGCTCTTGAAACTGTGCCGGAGATTGCCGTCCGGTCGGCTATTCTCTTTTCAGGCGGCATATCGCCGTCACCGTCCTTGGCTATAAACTCTTATTTGATTAGCATCTTGAGCGGCAAGTTTTTTAGAAGCGAGAAACCATTGATTTTTGTCGAAGATTCAAGTTATGCCCTTTATTTTTATAAACGGGCAGTGACGGATTTTCAGTCACTACCCGTTTGCTCTGAGGGTACTTCGGGTTTTCAGTGCTATTTGTTTATGCCGACTCTTTTCTTCTTGCTTGCAATGCCGAGTACGTTCAAAACACCGCCGCTGATGCACAGTACGGCTAACCAGAAGGCAAGGCTGCTGTTATCGTCGGTCTGCGGAGAAGATGTGTTGCTGGGCTTAGCGGGCTGACTGCCCGAGCCGTTTCCGGATCCGGTCGCGGGGATTTCAACAGCTGCTTTCTTATAGCCGCAGACTGTACATTCCTCGTGCTTGGAGCCCTTCTCGGTTGCTGTAGCTTCCGTGTCCGTGACCCACTTGAAGGTGTGCGCCACCGTGTCCGCCTTTTCCCCGCAGACACATTCATGCCAGTGATTATTCGTGTCCGACTTCCATTCTGTACCAAAACTATGGGTATGAGAATCTGTCATCGGTATTATCGTAAGATCAGTTTCTACCCAAAAGCTTTGCGTATCGCCGTCATCGCCTATACGAGTGTAGTTCACTTCCCGGCCGTTGATCTTTAGCTTGGCATCGGGGGAGATGTCAGCGGTATAGGCAGTCACATATACACCGTAATGATAGGTCTTTCCGGCTTCAAAAGCGGTGATTTTGTTTTTATAAATATCGCCTCCCCATTCCGGCTCCGTAGAAAGAATACCTGTGTTGCTGTCAAGGCTCCACCACTCGCATCTGAATGCGTAATCTGCATCATCAGGCACCGATCCCGTGAATACCGGCTTATCTCCGTTCTTAAAGCTGACGGTGACATCATGGATCTCAATCAAGTCAATTACCGTCGGGTTAGGCGACCCGGTCGGCGTGATCGTTTTAACATTGGGGAGACTCAGGTATCCGTCTGTGGCGGGAACCGCTGTCACTGCGTTTCCGTTCACCGCAGCGGCGACTTCTCTGCCGAAGTCATAACCCCTTTCCGGCATCAGCATAACGGAATATACATATTTTTTTCCGCTTTCAAACGCAGTAATGGTCGGCAAGGTGCTGTATATCCCGTCGTCGGAGTGCCATATAGCAACAGGCACGTCGTTTTCATCTAACTCTTGCCAGTATTCATTGGCAATCTGGTATTTGCCCTGATCGGCAGCTGCTACGGCAGCCGTGGCCCGCGGGGTATCACCGGGTTTGTAGGAAAGGGTTGCGCCGACGATTTCAACGGTGGTGATTTCTGAATCCCCAGGATATTCGGAAATCTGCCTAAAATGGGCAGTGAATGTCACATCACTTTTCACGGTAACTCTGTTCTGCATTTGATCGGAGGAAAGAGCGGTGCCGGCAGGAATGGCAGTATCACTGCCTACCCGGTAGACGGCAGCATCGGCTGTCCAGTAGGCGAACTCATATCCCGAATTTGGAAGCAAGACATCGATGATGCTTCCGGCAAAGCCGAGAGTTTCTGTCTCGGATACATTCAGTTTGTAGTAATAGGGCTTGTTAGTATCATCGTCAATGCCATAATATACAAACGGAATCCGGTCGTTTTTAGTCATGGTTCCATAATCTCCGGGGTAAAATTTAACAGCAAACGCTCCGGATTCCGCAAATACCGCCATCGGCACCAGCGACAGCAACATGCAAAGCGTCAGCAGAACGGTCAGCAGTCTGCCGTATCGATTTGTGCATTTTTTCATAAATGATCCTCCGTTTTATGCCTGTTTAACAGGCTAAAATGATTTTATGGTGTCTTTAGACGTGGAAAAAATCCCTCGGTTCTACCGAGGGAAGAAA
>UQDO01000057.1 GCA_900539855.1 uncultured Oscillospiraceae bacterium | reverse complement strand
CCTACGTCTGTCAATTAATTATAAGAACGCTATTCACCTATAAACTAAAATTTACGTCATAAAATTATAAACTAAATACGGCAGGGGATTTGCCCCCCTGCCGTACAAGGTGTTAATTTATTGTTTTGAATACTTACTACCGCTGAGTGTATGTCTGTTGCGACAATCCGTCGGTCATTTGCTGCTTTTCATAGCTTTTCCTATGTCCGCCTTCATGGTCTCCCATTCGTCTGCGTGCTTTACATAGTAGAGCGGACACTCTTTTCCGGTTATATCATGGTGTCGTATGACGTCTTTTTCCGAAAGCTCCGTTTTTTCGCACAGCCATGCTGTCAGCTTTACCACCGACGCATATGCCTCGCTGCTGAATTTGCCGTCAGACTTTTTGTGACATACCTCTATTGATATCGTGTCGCAGTTGCGCCAGTTACTGGCTGCCGACTGCTCATTAAGCGGTACGCACTGGATTATTTCCCCGTCAATGCCGACCACGAAATGCGAGCAGACCTCGGTATCCGGCTGCGCGAAAAAGCTGCGGTTCTGCTTTGCCGTCGTGCCGGGATTGCCGGTGTAGTGTATCACTATGTTTTTGATGCCCTCAAGTTTCAGTCCGCGCCTTGCCTTGCCGACAGACAGCAGGTCAACCTTTACATAGTCGGGGACATCAAGCGTCCCAAGCTTTGCAATTATTTTCTGCTCCTGCTTTTCCGATCTTTGCGGCGAAGTGGCGGAACCTGAAATATTGCCGGATGCTGCCGACGAAGTGTTTGTGCTTCTTGACTTTCTGCTGCCGTCATATATTTTTACAGCCAGAAACACGGCTGCCGCTATCAGCACTGCCGAAAGCATAAGCAAAAGCACGCTTTTTATACGCTTTTTGAATCTGTTTCTTTTTCTGCGTTCCTTATTTCTGATATACTGCTCTTTTGCGTCATCCGTCCCCATCGTTTTACCTTCCATCTCGTTCTGTTCTGTTTACATAAACCATGTTCACGCCTTAATGAGCGCCGCCTCTATCCTGCCTATTATAACATTGTGATAATCCTTTTTCGGGTACCACTTCAAAGGTCCGCTGTCTATAAAACATTCCGGCTTCAGTCTGTCGATATACTGCTTGCGGCAGACAAGCACCATACGCGCCTGCTCAAAATAGACCGTGCCGCGGTCAAACACCGGAGTCAGTCCGCAAAGCTCGGTTTTGTTGCAGTCCCTGCCCGAACGGCTGCCGCAAATTTTATGTATTTCCCTGTTATCGCCGTAAAAACTGAGTGTAAACAGGTCGTTTTTATCTATAAATTCCATTGTGTACCGCTCGGGACGCACAAGGGCGACCACGCTGTCCTCTCCCCAGATCTCGCCGGTAAAGCCCCATGAGGCGGTCATCATATTGTAACCGTTTTCGTTTCCGGCAGAAATCAGCATATATTCTTCACTAATTGCTTTTATGAGGTTGTCTTTTATCTCTTTTGGGTTTATAATAGTAAACATAAGGTGCCTCCGTAAATTAAAATTTGGCGGAAGATCCGCTGTGCTTAGTTTACATAAATGTATTGCAAAATTGATTGTACTATATTATATTTTGGTTGTCAATAGCAAAATGACGGTCGAAAAGAAAAAATTTTGGGGCGGTGAATTCAGGTGGAAACAGTGCGTCTGAGGCTTGAGTCTCTGAGCGACATGAAGTATCGTGATTTCACCGCAAAGCTCATACCGAATCTTGAAAAGGACCGGATCATGGGTGTGAGAACCCCCGACATACGCGCTCTTGCAAAGGAGCTTTACGGTACAAAAGAGGGGGAAGATTTTTTGTCCCGGCTTCCGCATTATTACCTTGAAGAGAATAAGCTGCATGCCACGCTTGTCTCCGTGATAAAGGATTACGATAAGCTGATATCGGAGCTTGACAGATTTTTGCCCTTTGTTGACAACTGGGCGGTATGCGATGCGATACTGCCGGCCCTTTTCAGAAAGCATCCCGAAGGACTGCCGAAAAAAGCGGAGGAATGGTGCGATTCAGTACATACATACACCGCACGTTTCGGGATAAATGTTTTTATGGGCTATTATCTTGACGGTGAGTTTAAAAACATATATCTTGACACCGTCGCCTCGGTAAAGGGTGACGATTATTACATAAAAATGGGCAAGGCATGGTATTTTGCAACGGCGCTTGCCAAGCAGTATGACGCCGCGCTGCCGGTGCTTACCGAAAACCGGCTCGACGCATGGACCCATAATAAAACAATAAGCAAGGCGTGCGACAGCTACAGGATACCGGATGAGACCAAGAAGTATCTTAAAACATTGAGACGTGAGGTTAAGGCAGATGGGAAAATTAATAAACACCTTTAAAACAAAACGTACGGCGATAATCGTATATGTTGTGACCGTAATAGTGTCGGCGCTGCTTTTATATGCCGGAAACCGCTATGTATATGACAGCGAGAGCATGTTTCAGGGCGGTTATGAGGACGGTGCCTGTTCGGCAAGAGTGACCGAAATACTGAGCAGCCGTTCGGATGATGTTATAGTTGATAACACGGTTATAGGCAAAGAGTTTATAATTCTTTTCGACTGTAAGATATTGAGCGGCGAGCACAAGGGCGAAACGGTAATGGCAAGCGAGAGCGGCACACCGTACGACACCGTTCCGCTTGAAAAGGTAAAGGTCGGCGACCGGATACTGCTGACCCATTCCGAAGATCAGAATGCCGCGGTGGAATGGCTTATGTATGAATTTGACCGGACGATGCCGCTGTGGATACTCGGAATAGCATTCTGCGCCGTTGTGCTGCTGTTCGGCAGGATGAAGGGCGTCAACACCCTCATATCACTCGGCTATACCTGTGTTGCGGTCTTTGCGGTATTCGTGCCGTCGGTGCTGTCCGGCAAAAACATTTATCTCTGGTCGATAATCACATGTATATATATAATTATAATGACGCTGCTCATAATCGACGGGCTGCACAAGAAAACCCTTGCTGCCATAATCGGATGTTCAAGCGGAGTTATAGTGTCGGGACTGCTGACGCTGCTCGTGTCGCATTTTCTGCATCTTACCGGCATCACAACCGAGGACACAATCTATATAAAGCAGAGCTTCAATATCGACCTTAATGCGCTTATTTTCGCCGGAATCATATTGGGCTCGGTCGGTGCCGTTATGGACGTTGCGGTATCCATTTCCTCGTCGCTTGCCGAGCTGCACGATAAGGTCGAGCATCCGACCTATAAGGGGCTGCTGGGATCGGGCATTACGATAGGCAGGGATATCATGGGTACCATGGCAAACACCCTTGTGCTGGCTTATATCGGCTGCGAGCTGTCGGCGACGCTTCTGTCGGTCGTTTACAGCTCGTCAATGAGGACGCTGTTCAGCCGCGAAAAAATAGTAGAGGAGCTGCTCCAGGCGCTGGTCGGAAGCATAGGTCTGCTGCTGACCATACCGCTGACCGCTGCGGTCAGCTCGGCACTTTATATGGGCGTCGATCACTTTTCCAAAGCCGCGAGGCAAAAAAGGCGCAAAAAAAACCCCGAACGGGATAAATACTATGTCGAGCCGTCGAGTGAGCCGAGCCTTTTTGAAAGTGTAGGGGACGAAAAATCCGACGGCGGCGAGGAAAAATAAACGCTTGATTTTTGCCGTAAATATGGTAAAATACATTTGTGAGCGGATCGGACGGCTGCGGGACGCAATTTGCGCCTGAGGAAAGTCCGGGCTCCGAAGGGCAGGATAGCGGCTAACGGCCGCCGAGGGTGACCTTAGGGAGAGTGCAACAGAGATATACCGCCCGATTTTTCGGGTAAGGGTGGAAAGGCGAGGTAAGAGCTCACCGGCTGACAGGAGACTGTGCAGTCCTGTAAACCCTATCCGGAGCAACATCAAATACGGCTATACACCTGCCCGGTGTGCCGTGAAAGATGGCGTGAACGGCGCGGCAACGCGCCGTCAAGAAAGATAGTCGTCTGAAAAACAGAACCCGGCTTATATGATCCGGTCACAAACAGCAGTCCATCGCAAAGCTTTGCGGTGGGCTGCTGTTTTTACATATCTGTTTATGTGCAGATCCTGCTTTTAAAGCTCCAAAATTCTACACCGCCGTTTGACAAAATAATACCTTGGGATGCGTGTATAATGGTCGCGAAAGACTATGCGATCTGAAAGGGACGACAAAAATGAAGGAGCTTGTAAAGGAAAGAGAAATGCATTTTCCGGTCGATTTTAATGTCATGGGCAGACTGAAGGCAGCGGCAGGGCATCTGGCGGCGGTTATATCCGGTTTTTTAAGCGCGGGAGCGGTAATGATCGGCGGCATGTCGCCGCTCGGCACTGCACTTGTGGCAGGATTGCCGCTCAAATATGTTCCGGCAGCCTCGCTCGGCACTTTGTCGGGATACATATTTCCGCTTTTCGGAAAGGGCGGACTGAAATATATAGCGGCGCTGCTTGCAGTGACTGTTATAAGACTACTTTTGTCGGGAACAAGGAAGATACAATTGACCGCCGTGATGTCGGCAATTATTGCCGGGGCGGTGCTGACCGGTGTCAATGTCGCGTCGGCAGGCGGCGATGTCTTGGGAAAGGGCGCGGTGGGACTTGCCGAGGGCATGATGGCAGGAGGCTGTGCCTATTTTCTGAACCGTTCCTCTGAAATACTTTCAAAGCGGCATAACGGTCTTACCGACGAGCAGACGGCTTCACTGCTGATATCGGCAAATCTTGCGCTGACGGCGCTTTACAATGTCGGGGCGGACGGCATTTCGTCAGGCGTGATTGCCTCGATAGTTTTTATACTCCTTGCCGCCCGGTACGGAAGATCTGGTATGGCGGCGGTCTGCTCTGTATCGGCAGCGACCGCAGCATTTTTATCAGGCTGTAAAATCGAGGCGGCGCTCCTGCTTTGCATATCGGGGCTTGCGGCAGGGGTCATGTCCGGCATAGGAAAAATCGCCGCAGCCTGTGCACCGGCAGCCGTGTCGGCTGTCTATGTGCTGAGCACCGCGGCTTCACCCGTCTCGTCTGCGATGCTTATAGAATCGGTCGCCGGGGGCGTCGTATCGCTGCTCATTCCAAGAACCGTTTGTGCAAAGGTCGGCTCACTTCTCTCACCGGTAGTCAGAACGCCCGACACCGACGGCTTAAGACGCACCCTTACCATGCGGCTTGGTCTTGCCTCGTCCGCTCTGCACGGTGTGACCGATACGGTTGACGACGTGGCGAAATGTCTCGGCACCTTCAATAAGCACGATATGTCCGAGGTGCTGTCAGAGGTGGAAAACGATGCCTGCCGCGGCTGCCGGTTTTCGCTTTACTGCTGGGAAAAGCAAAGGGACACCACAACGGCGGCGGTACTCGGAATGAGCGATGCCATAAGGCGGCACAGACCGGTGGGAATGGCTGATGTGCCGGCGGAATTTTCGGAGAACTGTCTGCGTCCCGAGCAGTTTGAAAATGCGGTCACAAGGTACTATTCCGACTACCTGAGCTCTCTTGCGGCAGAAAAAAGAATATCCGAGATGCGGGAGATAATGTCTGATCAGATGAACGGCATTGCAGATATGTTAAGTGAACTGTCGGATGAATTCAAAACGGCGCAGAGCTATGATACCGCGCTGGCAGCCCGGCTTGCAGAGTCGCTGTCTGCGGTAGATGTCCATGCCGATGAGTGCTGCTGCTTCAGCGATAAATACGGGCGCATGACGGTTGAACTGAGGATTCTGACAGCGCCCGAAATACCTCTGTCAAGGTCAAAACTGCTTGAAAGGATTGAGGATACCTGCGAGCGTGATTTTGAACCGCCCATGATAAACCGGTGCGGCAAGGGATACTACATAACGGCGACCGAAAAGGCGGTATATTCGGTTGACGCTCATGTGACCCAGTTCAATCAGGGTAAAAATCAGCACTGCGGCGACACCTGCCGGTGGTTTTTTGACGGCAGAGGGCGCATGATATCGGTTATAAGCGACGGCATGGGCAGCGGCGGCAGGGCGGCGGTGGACTCCGCCATGGCGGCGGCGCTGTGCGAAAAGCTGCTCACGGCAGGCTTCGGATATGACTGTACACTGAAACTGCTCAATTCCGCAATGCTGTATAAATCGACCGACGAATCTCTTGCTACGGTCGATATTTCATGCTTTGATCTTCATACCGGCAGAACCGAGCTTTTAAAGGCAGGCGCGGCGCCGACCGTCGTCCGCAGGAGCGGCAGGACAGGACGTGCGGAGTGCCGGTCGCTGCCTGTAGGAATTTTGCATGAAATAGGTTTTGACAGAGCAACGGTAACCCTTAAAGAGGGCGACGTACTGCTTATGATGTCAGACGGAGTATGCACCGACGGAACCGACTGGATATGTGCCGAGCTTGAGGCATTCAAAGACGGCAGCGCAAAGCAGCTGTCTGAGCAGATAGCCACTGCGGCACGCCGTCGCCGCCACGACGGACATGAGGACGATATCACGGTATTTGCGGCGGTCATAGAAAAGGCGGTCTGACACCGCAAAGGATGTCAGCTGCCGAACAGCCGCCTCCGGCGTATTGTTAAACGGATAAATTTTAGTTTATCTGCGTAATGAAATATTGACAGACTGAGCCGAACGACCTTGAGTGTCGTTCCTGAATAAATACAAGAGCTGATTGTTGCATCGTAGGGCGG
>UQDO01000056.1 GCA_900539855.1 uncultured Oscillospiraceae bacterium | reverse complement strand
CCGCCCTACGATGCAACAATCAGCTCTTGTATTTATTCAGGAACGACACTCAAGGCTCGTTCCCTACGACGTACAAATTGGATTTTTGTTGCCGTGCGCCGTTAAACTGAAAATTACTGTTCCGATTTTTTGTATGACTATAAAAACGCCGGACTTACTGCCCGGCGTTAAATTCAACTGCGTTTTCTATTGTAAGGTACGGTTTATAATTTTCTGTGTTGGCATTATATGTATCGGTCTCATATATGTTTACCACATGACGCATATGATCCTTGGCGTATTTTACTGTACTGCCCGTTCCGCCAGGCTTCCCGTCGTAATATGCAATTACATGACGGCTGCGGTCAACCATATATCGGTTGCGTTTCGCAAAAACTCCGCGGTCGTAGTGATTGCTGACATAAATCACCTTTGAACAGCTTTCCAGCAGCTTGTGATATCTCTCTTTCCATTCGTCGCTCCAGCCGTTTTCCTGCCCGGGATACGGCACGGCGGCGATCAGCTTTATATCCTTGTTCCGCCGCGCGACAAGCTCAACATATTCGCCTGCTATTATATCAAAGCCGCATGCCATGCCGGTGTAAAACACGGTGCAGCCTGCTAAAATACGGTCGCTTATAGCCGAGATCATCCGACAGACCATGGTGCGGTAGCTTTCGTTTGAGTCATCCAGAGGGAATCCGAACTTTTCCGGACGGTATCCTGTAAAGCAGCAGCTTTGTTCAATAGGTTCCATACAAAGACCTCACTTAAAATAATAACGTATTTACCGCAATATTGCTTATATAATTAATTGCCACGGTTGACAAAAGGTACGAATACGGATATAATACTTAATAATTTGAAGCGGCAAACAGACACGAACGGCTGTGACGAAGCACTTCTGGCGGACTGTGCCGTATGGCTCACGTCTATTGTACCATAATTTGGAGCGAAAGGGAATAGCAAAAATGGATAAAATTGATTTTCAGCTTATAAATTTACTGAAAAAGGATGCAAGGATGCCTTTAAAAGACCTCGCGGAGAAGGTATTTCTGTCCTCTCCGGCCACTGCGGCAAGGCTTGAAAGACTTGAAAAGAAAGGGATAATCAGCGGCTACAGCGTTAAAATAGACCATAAAAAATTAGGATACCCCATAACGGCGTTTATAAATCTTGAGGTTCAGCCGCCGCAGAAAAATGTTTTTTATCCGTTTATAAAGGAGCATCCGAACGTACTTGAATGTGACTGTGTAACCGGACATTACTCTATGCTCATAAAGGTCGCGTTTGAAAGCACCGAGGCGCTTGACGTGTTTATAGGTCAGCTGCAGACCTTCGGCAGCACGCAGACTCAGATAGTTTTTTCTACCGCAAAGGAGGAAACGAGCATCGACCTCGAAAGCATAAACTCCGGAAATTATCCCGAGGTTCCGACCTTCTGACAGTCGGTATATGTAAATAGTATTTGAAATATCGCAAAAATTGTAGTACAATAATTTGGAAAACTATTATCCCGAAAGGACGGGCCTGAAACACATGTCAATAGTTCATGAAAGGGTGCTGCCGGCACCTGATGAAATCAAAAAGGAAATACCGCTGTCAAAAGCCGCCCACGACGCAAAGGCGAAGCGCGATGGCGAGATAAAGAATATATTTAAGGGCGAGGACGACAGGCTGCTGCTTATAATAGGCCCCTGCTCAGCCGACCGTGAAGAGCCGGTAATAGATTATATCCACCGCCTGGCAAGACTGCAGGAAAAGGTGAGCGACAAAATACTTATGGTGCCGCGTATTTACACAAACAAGCCGCGCACGACCGGCGACGGGTACAAGGGAATGGTGCATCAGCCGAATCCCGACGACAAGCCGGACATGCTAAAAGGGCTCAAAGCCATACGGCACCTGCATATAAGGGCTATCACCGAGACCGGTCTGTCAAGTGCCGACGAAATGCTGTATCCGGAGAACTATTCGTATCTTTCTGACGTGCTGTCATATGTTGCAATAGGCGCGCGCTCGGTCGAGGATCAGCAGCACAGGCTGGTGTCAAGCTGCGTCGACGTGCCAGTAGGCATGAAAAATCCCACCAGCGGTGACATTTCGGTAATGCTAAATTCAATAACCGCAGCGACACATCCGCAGACCTTTATCTATCGCGGGCTTGAGGTCGTGACCGACGGCAATCCGTTTGCTCACGCCGTGCTGCGCGGATCGACTGACTCAAAGGGCAGGTCGGTTCCTAATTATCACTATGAGGATATCTGCCGGCTGTACGACGAATACAGTGCAAGAAATTTGAAGAACATGGGACTTATAATAGACACCAACCATTCAAATTCCGGCAAGCAGTATATAGAGCAGATCCGCATCTGCATGGACGTGCTGCACAGCCGCCGTCTGAACAATGACGTGCGCTCGCTTGTCAAGGGATTTATGATAGAAAGCTATATTGAGGACGGCTCTCAGCCGGTCACGGGGACGGTCTACGGTAAATCGATAACCGATCCGTGCCTTGGATGGGACAAAACCGAGCGGCTGGTGCTCAGTATCGCCGACGCCATCTGATTTCGGAGGAAGCAAATGCTTATTAATGCCGGAAATATCGAAAAAAGCTTCGGCGACAGGCTGCTTTTCAGGGATGTTTCCTTTAATGTCGAGCCGGGAGATAAAATAGGTCTCATAGGTGAAAACGGCTGCGGCAAAACAACACTTTTCAACATGATAACAGGAAAAGAGCCGTGCGACGCCGGCGGTATCGTCCGCAAAAGTGGGATAACCGTAGGGGTTTTGGCTCAGCATGCCTGCATGGGGTCGGTGCGCTCGTCTTACGACGAGGCGCTGACTGTCTTTTCCGATCTGTTTGCCATTGAAACCGAGTTGAAAGCGGTCGACAACCGTCTGCTTTCATCGTCAGATGACCAATTGATAGAAAAACAGCACCTGCTTCGTGAAAAATTCGAACGCGAGGGTGGGCTGACCTTTCGCCAGCGCACGCGCTCGGCACTTTTGGGACTCGGTTTTTCCGATGAGGAGCAGCGGCTTTCGGTGGCGTCGCTTTCGGGTGGTCAGCGATCAAAGGTCGAGCTGTGCAAGCTGCTGCTGTCGCAGCCTGAAGTTATGCTGCTCGACGAGCCGACCAACCACCTTGACATAGATTCCATAGAGTGGCTCGACGGATATATAAAGCAGTCAAAAAGCGCGGTCATAATAATTTCACATGACCGGTATTTTCTTGACAGGGTAGCAAACAGGATATTTGAAATAGCGGAGCACACCCTTTTTTGCTGCGACGGCAATTACACAAAATACTGCCGCGTGCGCGACGAACGCCTTGAGGCGGAGCGCAACAGCTATGAAAACACAATGAAAGAGGTCGAAAGACTTGAGCGTGTTATCGAGCAGCAGCGTCGTTGGAACCGTGAAAAAAACATAAAGAGAGCCGAAAGCAAGCAAAAGGCGGTCGACCGCCTGCTGGAGACCCTTAAAATTCCAGAGGCCGAAAAAAAGGACATGTGTCTGTCGTTTTCGGTGCTGTCAAGAAGCGGCGACGAGGTGCTGAAGGCTGAAAATTTATGTAAGCGGTTTGACGGCAAGACGCTCTACAGCGATGTTTCGGTCAATATCCGCCGCGGCGACAGGATATTTATAATAGGTCCCAACGGCTGCGGTAAAACAACGCTTTTGAAACAGCTGTCGGATCGCGGACAGGTGACCTTCGGCGTCGGTGTGAAGGCAGGATTTTTTGACCAGCATCAAAGCGATCTTGACCTTAAAAACACCGTGTTCGGGGAATTGAGAAACACCTTCCCTGCGGTTGGCGATTCGTCACTGCGAGGCGCTTTGGCGCTCTTTCTTTTCAAAGGCGACGAGGTATTCAAATCTATAGAGACCCTAAGCGGCGGCGAAAGGGCAAGGGTCGCGCTGTGCAAACTGATGTTAAGGCACGACAACCTGCTGTTTCTTGACGAGCCTACCAATCATCTTGACATAGAAAGCAGAGAGGTGCTCGAGGAAGCGCTGCTTGATTTTGACGGAACGCTGGTATGCGTGTCGCACGACCGTTACCTTATCAACCGTCTGGCGACCGTGATACTGTATTTTGAAAACGGCACCTTAAAAAGACAACAGGGAAACTACGACGACTACCTTGCCGCGAGGGATACTGGGGTTAAAAAGTCCACCGGCGGCGAAAAGGCGGAGTCTGATAATAAAAGAGACTATCTGCAAAGAAAGCAGGCGGCAGCCGAAGAAAGAAAACGCAAAGCTGACCTTGCGCGCTGCGAGGAGCAGATCGCCGCAGCGGAAAAGGAGCAGAAAGAAATAAAAAAGGAGCTTGACAGCGACCGCGTGTCGACCGATTATGAAAAGCTGACTGAGCTGACGCGCCGGGCAGCCGAGCTTGACGAGCTGCTTTTGTCACTCATGGAAAAGTGGGAGACGCTGAGCCAGGCTTTATCGGTCTAAGGTAATCAATAGAGGAATAATATGAAAACACTTTATATCAGCGATCTTGACGGCACGCTGCTGCAAAGCAACGGTACGCCGTCCGAATTTACGGTAAAAACGATAAACGACCTTATCGGCAAGGGTATGAACATTACCTTTGCGACGGCGAGGTCTTATTCCTCGGCAGCTAAGATACTGCCGCTTTTTGACCTGCGTATTCCGGCGGCTACCATGAACGGCGTTTTTCTGACCGATACTGCCGGCAGCACGCAGAAAAGGGTCTGTTTTATAAACAGAGGGGCTGCTATGAATGTGACCGATATAATGGTCAATCACGGTCGTCCGCCGTTTGCTTATACATATACAAGGTCAGGCTTTTTAGATGTTCAGTACACCGTCAACAAATACGACTACGAGCGGGAATTCATAGCCGACAGAAAGGCTCTGTACCACAAATTTGATTATACAAAGCAGTATCACATAAGCGACAGGGTCGTTTATATAAACGGTCTGGATAAAAAGGAAATAATAGAAAGCATATGCCGCGAGCTGGACGAGATATCAGGCATCCGCTACTCGGCGTATCTTGACACCTACAGCGACGGGCTGTATTTTTTAGAGGTATATTCGGTGTCGGGCGGCAAGAAAAACGCCGCCGCAGCTTTGAAGGAAATGTGCGGCTTTGACCGCGTTGTGGCTTTCGGCGACAACGGCAATGATGCCGAAGTTATGAGCTGGGCTGATGAGAGCATAGCAGTCGGCAATGCGCAGGAAGCGGCTCTGAAGGTCGCCGACAAAGTTATCGGTTCAAACGACAGCGACGGGGTCGCAAAATATCTTTTGGAGCAATATGAAAAGGGGAATTTCTGAAAATGAAGCAGGAAAGCACCTCTGAGCGCGTGGAAAAGCTTGTAAGAATGACGACCGAGCCGGTCGAAAAGCTGGTCTGTAAGCTGGCGCTGCCGACCATAATCAGCATGCTTGTCAGCACATTTTATAATATGGCTGACACATATTTTGTCGGCAAAATAGGCTATATGAGCGGATCGGTCGCCGAGCAGGCGGCGGTGCAGACCCGGGCGACCGCGGCGGTTGGCGTCGTGTTTTCGCTTATGGCTGTGATGCAGGCGTTTGGATTTTTCTTCGGTCACGGATCAGGCAATTTCATATCGAGGTCGCTTGGCAGCGGCAACGAAAAGCCGGCTGAAAAAATGGCAGCCACGGGTTTTTTCATGTCCTTTATATTCGGTATTATTATCCTTGTTTTCGGTCAGATATTTGCATTTCCTTTGGCGCGTCTTTTGGGAGCAAGTGAGGATTTTCTCAACTACACGGTCGATTATATGAGGATAATCCTTGCCGGAGCGCCGATATTCATGTCATCGCTTGTGCTCAACAACCAGCTGAGATTTCAGGGCAACGCGTTTTACGCGATGGTGGGCATTTCATCGGGTGCCGTTATAAATCTCGTGCTTGACCCCGTGTTTATCTTCATTTTCGATATGGAGGTCATGGGCGCGGCGCTTGCGACCGTTCTGAGTCAGACGGTGAGCTTTATCGTCCTTTATATAGGTACGCTCCGCAGCGATTGCTTAAAAATAAAATTCAAAAATTTCGAGGTATCGAAATTCACCGTATCGGAAATAATCCGCGGCGGACTGCCGTCGCTCTGCCGGCAGGGACTTGCCAGTATTTCTACGGCATGCCTCAATAATGCCGCCGGAATCTACGGGGCAACGCTTGCCGTCAGCGCGGCAGGTGCGGCTGCCTCGTCGTCAGCCGTTGCGGCAATGTCGGTCGTGTCGCGCATAATGATGTTTGCGGCGTCGGTCATGATCGGCTTCGGACAGGGCTTTCAGCCGGTCTGCGGCTATAATTACGGTGCAAGGAAATACGGCAGGGTCAAAAAGGCGTTTTATTTCTGCGTCAAGCTGTCGTTTCTGGTGCTTGCCGTGCTGAGCGTTGTGCTTGGAATTTTTGCAAGAGAGGCTGTCGCACTGTTCAGGGATAACGACCCGCTGGCGCTTGACATAGGCGCAAGGACGCTTTTGTACCAGTGCTTTACGCTGCCGCTTATGTCGTGGGTGGTCATGAGCAATATGATGCTCCAGACCATGGGTAAGGTCGTGCCGGCGTCGCTGCTCGCGGCGTCAAGGCAGGGCATGTGCTTTTTGCCGGCAATACTTTTGCTGCCGCCGCTTTTCGGCATGACCGGAGTTGAGATAGCCCAATCGGTCGCCGATGTTCTGTCATTTGCATTGGCAATACCCATAACGATCAATGTTTTAAAAGAATTGTCAAGACCCGAGTCCGACCCGGACACCGTTTTGTCGGGCAAGTCATAATACAAATGATAACCGGAAACAAACCGTAAACCGGATAAAGCAGCCGTCGGCGGAATATTCCGCCGACGTTTTTTTACAGATAATAGACAATCGATCCGGCAATATATTTTAGTTTAGCGATAAATACATTCGTATAATTAATTGACAGACGTAGGGAACGACAGTCTAAATTGAAAATTTGAGATTTAAAATTTAAGGTTGCTCAATAATAAACATAAAAATTGATTGTTGCATCGTAGGGCAGGGGCAAAGCCCCTGCCCTACAAATGTACAATCAGATTTTCGGCTTTTTACACTAAACTAAAATTCAACGATATATAAATATAAAAATGTAACGGCGCAAGACCTGCTTTGCGCCGCACAAATTGATGATCTTTTTTGTTTTCCGCCTGCCAAACCGGGGTTGACATCATAGGTTTCTTCTCTCTGCCGCCGACGCGTCACACACCTGTTTCCGCCTTTTTCTTTCTGTAATACTGCACCACTGCGACGCGCGCCGCCGCCATAAATCGCTGCGTGACCACTATCCGGTCGCCTGTGTC
>UQDO01000055.1 GCA_900539855.1 uncultured Oscillospiraceae bacterium | reverse complement strand
CTACAAAAATTCAATTAGCCATTTGTTTTTTGTACACCTATAAACTAAAATTTATTGCTTGATTTGTTATAAAAGTGGCGTCAGGAGTAGGACCCTGCCCTACAAATGCTGAATTAAAAATTACGCATTTAACACCGCTAAACTAAAATTTATCTTCCCATCAAAAGCAAAACGGCGCGGAGGAAACGTTATGTTTCCTCCGCGCCGTTTTGAATTTACAAGGTTTGCCCTGTCTTTTGTCTTCACAGCTTTTCAAGCTTTGCGAAGTTTGCCATCAGTTTTTTGGTGCCCCTGGTTTCAAACGCTATTTCAAGCAGCGTATCGTTTCCCATGGGTGACACCGACAGCACCATGCCTTCTCCGAATGCCTTGTGCCGCACACGGTCTCCTATACTGTAGCTTGCTTTTTCACGTCCCTGAAGCGGTGCCCTTTCCTTAAACGGCGATGTGCCGTGTGACTGTCCGCCGAATGTATTTTTGACAGACGTCAGCGGTCTTGTGTCACCAAACCTCTGACCATCGCGCATAACACCGCCCGTTCTGAACTGCGGACTTACGAACGATCCACCCCTTTGCCCTGTTCCCTTTACCGAGCAAAGCTCGCCGGGCACCTCCTCCAAAAATCTTGACGGCAGGTTCCGCCCGGTCTGACCGTAAAGCATACGGGTGTAGGAATTGGTTATGTACAGCTTTTTCTTGGCTCTCGTTATGGCAACGTAAGCAAGCCTGCGTTCCTCCTCAATGTCGTCGGCGGTTCCGTATATCGACTGGCTGCCAGGGAATATTCCTTCCTCCATGCCGACCAGAAAAACATTTTCAAATTCCAGACCCTTTGCCGAATGTATCGTCATAAGCACGACTGCGTCCGCCTCGGAGTCAAACTGGTCGATATCGCTTACAAGTGCCACCTCCTCAAGGAATCCGGAAAGACTTGCATCCTCGTTCTCGCTTTCATACTGCGCGATGCTCGATTCAAGCTCACGCACGTTGTCCGCCCGGTCTGCCCCGTCTCTGCCGTCGGCAAGCAGGGACAGCATGTACCCTGTACGGTCAAGCATCTCCCGGAAAAGCTCGGAAAGCGGCATTTCTCCTGCCTTTGCGGACAGCTCCTCTATCACCGCGGTAAACGCTGTGAGCTTGGCAGCGGCACGGGAAAGTGCTGCATAATCGCCTGCGTTTTTGAGCACCTCAAAAAGCGGCACACCGGTCACGTCGGAAATTTCGACTGCGTTCGCCATAGTTGTGGCACCTATTCCGCGTTTAGGCTCGTTTATTATTCTTAATATCCTTACTCTGTCGTTGTGATTTGCTATTACATTAAGATACGCGATAACGTCCCTTATTTCCTTACGGTCGTAAAATCGGTGACCGCCTATTACCCTGTACGGAACGCCGGAGCGCGCCAGATAGTTTTCAAGCGCGTTGGACTGCGCGTTCATGCGGTAAAGGATCGCGTTGTCGGAATATTTGCCGCCTGCAGCGACACTGTTCAATATCGAATCGACAACATATGCCGCTTCCCCCTGCTCGTCAGGCGCGGTATAGACCGTTATTTTGTCGCCCTCGCCGCCTGCCGTCCAAAGATTTTTGCCCTTTCTTGCGGTGTTGTTGGCAATGACTGCATTTGCGGCATCAAGAATGGTCTGGGTCGAGCGGTAATTCT
The DNA here is from genome assembly GCA_900539855.1 of uncultured Oscillospiraceae bacterium. Classification (GTDB taxonomy): domain Bacteria; phylum Bacillota; class Clostridia; order Oscillospirales; family Acutalibacteraceae; genus UMGS172. The sequence goes on along the minus strand of UQDO01000055.1, from coordinate 7,062 downwards.
GCTCAAGCCGTATGACCTTTGCGTTTTCGTATTCACTTTCAAAGTTCAGTATATTTTCAATGGTAGCCCCTCTGAAACGGTATATGCTCTGGTCGTCGTCACCCACCACGCATATGTTCCGGCTGCCCTCCGCGAGGAGACTTACAAGCACATACTGTGCATGGTTGGTATCCTGATACTCGTCCACCATTATATATTTGAATTTATTGCGGTAATACTCCAGTGCCTCGCTGCTGCTTTTAAGCATGTTCACCGTATTGACTATCATATCGTCAAAGTCCATGGCATCGGCATTAAACAGCTTCTTCTGATAAAGCTCGTAGGCTCTGCCGATATGCGAAAGTCTTACATCAGCCGCGTTTTCGCGGATAAATTCAGCCGGTGTTATAAGCTGATCCTTAGCCCTGCTGATAACCGAAAGCGTACCCTTTACGGGAAGGAATTTTTCGTCATACTGGAGCTGCTTATACACCTCCTTCATGACCCGCTTCTGATCGTCGGTATCATATATCGTAAAATGCGAAGTATAACCGAGACAGCTGCCGAACCGGCGCAGCATCCTTGAGCAGACCGAATGGAAGGTGCCTGCCCATACATCAAGACCCTCCTGCCCCAGCATTGCCGAAATGCGCTCTTTAAGCTCGCCTGCCGCCTTGTTGGTAAAGGTTATGGCAAGTATCTCCCATGGGCGCACGGGATCGACCGCGAATATACGGTCATCACCGCTGCCGCTTTCTATGGTTTTCACCCGGCTCAGCGTATCCTCGTTTATAAATGGCGGCACAAAGTCGGAATAATATGCATTTCCGAACCTTATGAGCGACGCTATGCGGTTTACAAGCACCGTCGTCTTACCACTGCCGGCACCGGCAAGTATGAGCACCGGACCGTTAGCAGTCACAACGCCCTCAAACTGGCGATCGTTCATCCTGCCGAAATATTTCCTTATGTATTCTTTTCTGAGCTCTGTAAATTCCTTTTTAATATCTGACATATTCTTCTCCAAGCAAAATTTCAATTAGAATTATAGCACGATATGCCCGTAAATTAAAGAGTTGATTTTTATTTTAAAAAAATATTGTAATCTTATGAAAAATGTAGTATAATACTAAGGCTGAAGCGAGTCGAACACCGCACGCCTTAAAAACGGAAAAATTCCGGTTTTTATTGTGTCGAATCTTGAAATATGACGCCTACGGGTAATAAGCGCAAAGCTGCCTGAATAAAGGCGGCGAGCGAAACCGTACGGTGTTCGACTCTCTTCAGCCTAAGCTGACGAGAGAAAGCAGTACGCCTTCCGGCGTGCGAACGGTCGGGTCCTGTGCGACGGGTTGCCGTGAACCATGTCAGGCGGGGAACCGAGCAGCATTAAGCGGATTTATCCTGTGTGCCGCAGCCAACTCGGCCGTTCGTACGCCGGAGGGCGTACTGCTTTTTAACACCGCATGAAAGGAGATATGCCCATATGTATCAGGCTCTTTACAGAAAATACCGCCCGTCCTGCTTCGCCGATGTTGTGGGACAGGAGCATATAACCGATATACTTCGCAGCGAGCTGCGTCAGGGCAAGATCTTTCATGCTTACCTTTTTACAGGCCCCCGCGGTACCGGCAAGACAAGCTGTGCCAAGATACTTGCCAAGGCGGTCAACTGCCTGTCGCCGGTCGACGGGGACGCCTGCTGCAAGTGCGACTCATGCCGCGCCATTGAAAACGGCGACGTGCTTGATATAACCGAAATAGACGCTGCGTCAAACAACGGCGTCGAGAATATAAGGGATCTGCGCGAGCAGGTGTCATACACACCGTCAAGCTCAAAATACCGCGTATACATTATAGATGAGGTTCACATGCTGTCGATCGGCGCCTTCAACGCGCTGCTCAAAACGCTTGAGGAGCCGCCGCCTCATATAGTTTTCATACTGGCGACGACCGAAGTGCACAAGCTGCCTGCCACCATACTGTCACGGTGCCAGCGCTTCGATTTTCACCGTATTCCCACATCCACTATATCAGACCGGCTTATAGACATATCCGGCCGCGAGGGCTTTACGCTTGAAAGACCTGCTGCCGACATGATAGCCGCTTTGTCGGACGGCGGTATGCGTGATGCATTGTCTACCCTTGACCTCTGCGCCGCAAAGGGCGGCACGGTGACCGAGGACGATGTGATGCAGGTATGCTCACTTGCAGGCGAGAACTACTGCGCTGCCCTTGCCGGAATGATAAAGGACGGCGACTGCGGTGCCGCGCTCGGCAAGATAGACGAGCTGCACAAAAACGCTGTCGATCTTATGAGACTGTGCGGCGAGCTTGTAACATACTACCGCAACCTTCTGATAGCCAAGACGGTAAAAAATCCGGAGGGTCTTATTGTTACCTCCCCCAAGGTTCTCGAAGAAATAAAGGCTCAGGCTGCCGATTACCCGATAGAGGGTATCGTAAACGCCATAAATGTTCTGACCGCGGCGCTCGACCGCATGACGGCGGCTGACCGCAGAACCGAGCTTGAAACGGCTGTGGTAAGGCTCTGCCGTCCACAGCTTGATACCTCACCTTCTGCCCTGCTCGACAGGCTGGAACGTATCGAACGCACCTTAAAATATGCGGCTCCTGCCGCTGCCGTCGTCGCTTCTGCCGCGGCAAACGGCACTGCCGCCCCTGCCCCGTCCGCAGCAGGCACTGCACCGGATAATGATAGCCGCAATGATGACTGCATAACCGGCGTGCCGGACGACGACATAACGTCCGAGCCGGACGCCGACAGGTCTGCGGCTGCCACAGAGCCAACTCAGCCGGCGGCTGTGGAAAATGAGAAAACCGAGCCGTTCGAGGCATGGCAGGACGTTATTGCCGAGCTTGTACATTCCGCTCCGCTTATGGCGGCATCGCTCGGCGGTTCAAAAGCCTATGTGAAGGGCGAGCTTTTACTTATAGATTCGGCAAACGATCAGTTCTTTTCGCTCATGCGCAGCGAGGATCCGATATACCGCAGGCAGATAAAATCAGCCGTTATGCAGGTGGTGGGCAGAACCTACCGCCTCGGTCCGTACAAAACAAAAAAAGAGGCTGCGGGCGATCCGCTGCGCGATGTTATGGAGAAGCTGAAAAAGCTTGAGGTACCTCAAAAGTAAAATTTAAGGATTTGGTGATAAACGATGAAAGCAAGAATACCGGGACAGAACGGACAGAGTCAGGCTGCAATGATGAAGCAGGTTCAGAAAATGCAGACCGATATGACAAATCTGCAGGCAGAGCTTGAGGAGCGCGAATTTACCGCTCAGGCAGGCGGCGGAATGGTGGAGGTCACGATGAACGGCCGCCACGAGCTCAAAAGGCTGCATATCGACCCTGCCGCCATTGATCCGGAGGATGCCGAAATGCTTGAGGACTATATAACGATAGCGGTCAACAGCGTCGTTAAGGAAATAGCTGAAATGAGCGACCGCGAGATGAGTGCCATAACCGGCGGACTCAACATTCCGGGACTGTTCTGATGTCGTACAGCGTTGCTCCGCTCGATAACCTTGCCGAGCAGTTTGAACGGCTGCCGGGAATAGGTAAAAAGACCGCGCGCCGTCTTGCGTATTACGTTGTAACAAGGCAGGACGGAATGGCGAAAAAGTTTTCCGATGCCCTGCTTGACGCCGCCGGAAAGATAAAATACTGCAGCGTCTGTCAAAATATTACCGACAGCGATACCTGCTCGATATGTTCGTCGGATGACCGCGACCGCAGCGTCATATGTGTAGTAGAGGATGCGCAGGATGTCATGGCTTTTGAAAGGACCCGTGAATACAAGGGGCTTTATCACGTTTTGCACGGCGTAATATCGCCGCTTGACGGTGTAGGTCCCGATCAGCTCAAGCTGCGCGAGCTCATGGCGCGCCTGTCCTCGGGAGAGGTAAAGGAAATAATCATCGCCACCAATCCGACCGTTGAGGGCGAGGCGACCGCAAGCTATATCTCACGTCTTGTAAAAACAATGGGCATAAAGGTCACAAGGCTTGCTTACGGTATTCCTGTCGGCGGCGACCTTGAATATGCCGACGAGGTCACACTTTCCCGTGCTCTTGAAGGCAGAAACGAGATGTAATGTAATATGAAAGCACCGTCGGACAGCATATGATGCGGCGACGGTGTTTTTATATAAAAATATCCTGTAACCTGTCGTTTTGGGGCATATATTGACATAAATATTGACAAGCGTCTATAAGTTGTGTATAATAATCTAAACGTGTGACTCAAAATGTTAATTGCGAAGCAGTATTCCGGTCAATACGTTTTTATTTTTTGTTTTAAATTTACTTAACTTACTTTACTCATAAACGGTAATAATAGTGTTGTGAGTTTTTCTTTATTTCGTTATTGTTGGGAGTGCGTCCTGTGGAAAAGATATTTGTGAACGGAGGAAACCGGCTTGAAGGCGAGATAGCCGTCAGCGGTGCAAAAAACGCCGCCGTTGCCATAATTCCTGCCGTCCTGCTTTCTGACGGCGTGTGCCGCATTGAAAATGTTCCTTCTATCTCGGATGTCAATGTTATAATACGCATACTTTATGAACTGGGCGCAAGCGTCAAGGTTATAAACGAAACTACCGTTGAGATCAATCCCACCGGCGTAAATTCCTTTATACTTCCGGCATCCATGTCATCAAAAATGAGGGCAAGCAGCTATTTTATAGGCGCTATGCTCGGCAGATTCAAAAAAGCAAGGGTCGCGCCGCCCGGCGGATGCGATTTCGGCGTGCGCCCCATAGATCAGCATATAAAGGGCTTTGAAACGCTGGGTGCTACCGTCACTATAGATAACGGAATGGTCAATGCCTTTGCGGACGAGCTTTTGGGCGGCTCGGTCTACCTTGATAAGGTATCGGTCGGGGCGACTGTAAACATCATGCTTGCCGCCGTCAAGGCACGCGGCCTTACAATTATAGAAAACGCCGCAAGAGAGCCGCATATAGTCGATCTTGCAAACTTTCTCAACTCAATGGGCGCCGATATCATGGGCGCCGGCACCGACGTTATAAAAATACGCGGTGTAAATCACCTGCACGGCACCTGCTACAGCATAATCCCGGATCAGATCGAAGCCGGAACATATATGATAGCCGCCGCTATCACGGGCGGTGACATAACGGTCAAAAACGTCATCCCGAAGCACCTTGAGTCCATCACGGCAAAGCTCGTGGAATGCGGAGCAACCGTGGCGGAATTTGACGAGGCTGTGCGTGTCAAGATGGATCGCAGGCCTCGCAGCTGCAATGTCCTTACGATGCCGCATCCCGGTTTCCCGACCGATATGCAGCCCCAGATGACCACCCTTTTGTCGGTCGCAGACGGCGTCAGCGTCATGACCGAAGGCGTTTGGGACAACCGTTTTAAATATGTGGATCAGCTTACCATGATGGGAGCAAAGATAAAGGTAGACGGCAAGGTGGCTATAATCACCGGCATACCCTGCCTTAATTCCGCCCCAGTCAAAGCGACCGATCTCAGAGCCGGAGCAGCACTGATCCTTGCAGGACTGGCAGCCGAAGGCACGACCGAGATCGAAAACGTTGAATTTATCGACCGCGGATATGACAGGATAGTTGAAAAACTGTCGTCGGTCGGCGCCGACATAAGACGAATGGAGTGCTTTGACCCCAACGCCAGACGTTCGGCTATATGATTTTGATTTTTTGCCGCCGTTATATCCGGCGGCTGTTTTGATTTTGAAAGGCGGAGACCATGAGCAGACTGTACCCCATAGCCAGCGGAAGCAGCGGCAACTGTACATATATAGCAAACGGCAATGACGGCATACTTATCGATGCCGGAATAAGCGCCAAAGCCATTACCGACGGACTGGCTCTTGCAGGTGTGGATCCATTTACGCTTCGCGGTATTTTCATTACACACGAGCATACCGATCACATTTCCGGACTGCGCGTGTTTTCAAAAAAATACGGTCTGCCGATCTTTGCGTCGGAGCAGACAGCTGCTGCCATAACAGCCGCAGGCGCCGCGGATGAGTCGGCGATAACGGTTATCGAGGACTCGATCCCGGCAGGCTCGCTTAATATTACGAGGTTTGCTACCAGTCACGACTGCCCCGGATCGAGCGGATACAGAATAGACTTCGGCGACGGACGCTGCTGCGCGGTCTGCACCGATCTTGGCTATGTGTCTGACACGGTAAGACAAGCCCTTACCGGCTGTAAGGCGGTGCTTTTTGAGTCCAACCACGATGTCGCAATGCTGCAGAAAGGACCATACCCGGAGGTGCTCAAAAGACGAATTTTGGGCGATAAAGGGCATCTTTCAAACAACGCCTGTGCGGTCGAGCTGCCGCGCCTTGTTGAAAGCGGCACCACACATATAATACTGGGGCATCTGAGCCGCGAAAACAACCGCCCCGATATAGCCCACACCTCCGCTGCCGCCGCGCTTATGGAAAAGAAAATGGCTGAGGATATCGATTACATACTTTATGTCGCACCGCCGAAAAACGGCAAGGTCATTGTTTTTTAACAGGAGACATTTATGCAGAAGGTAGATATAATAGCGGTTGGTCATTTGAAGGAAAAATACCTGAAGGACGCCGAAAACGAATATCGGAAGCGCCTTTCCTCCCTTTGCCGGCTGAATATAACCGAGATCGAGCCTGAGCGGCTGCCCGACTCTCCGAAGGAATCGGAAATTTCAGCGGCACTTGAACGCGAGGCGGATCGCATATTTGCCGCATTGCCTCAGCACTGCTTTGCGGTACCCCTCTGTATCGAGGGCGATATGGCAGACAGTGTCGGTCTCTCAAAGAAGCTCGGCGAACTTGCCGTCCGTGGAGAAAGCAGGGTCTGCTTTATCATCGGCGGCTCTTACGGTTTGTCCGAACGCGTAAAAAAGGCAGGCGCGTGGCGCATGTCCATGTCGCGCATGACCTTTCCCCACCAGCTGGCAAGAATAATGCTTGAAGAGCAAATATACCGCGCTTTTAAAATACAGTCGGGCGGTACATATCACAAATAAATGTATGTGTTAAAATGATGTGACCCAATAAAAAGAGAAGTTAACTTCCAAAT
>UQDO01000054.1 GCA_900539855.1 uncultured Oscillospiraceae bacterium | reverse complement strand
TATTTGGAAGTTAACTTCTCTTTTTATTGGGTCACATCATTTTAACACATACAGAAAAGTCAAAAAACGGAGTTATGACGCTTTAAATCTGTGCAGACTGTCAACATCACAGCCATGTCTTGTTTGTAAGGATATAATACCTGACCGAGTGGTCAGATACATTGTAACGCGTAATTACCAGACGGTCGTTTTTTTCTCCGTGCAGAACGCCGTAGCCGAAATAAAAATCCATAGCCTGACCCGAGTCGATATCCGAAAAAGCGAGGGTACCCTTTTCCTCGGATATATCGAAATGGTAGGTGGAAATGCCGCCGTCAAGCGCAATGACCGCAAGCCCGTCGGCGTAAAACGTGAAGGTGCCGTCATCGGTGCCTTCGCCATTGTAAGCGGAGTAGGACACATTGTCGTCGGAATAAAAGGCAACCGTCCATGTGCCCAGAAGGTCCTCGGTCGAGGTCGAATAGCTGCCGCCTTCCGATTGCCTGCTCTGTGCTGCCGACTCATCAGCCGGCACGGCGTTTACAGGCAGGTCGCTTTTACCGCATGAGCAAAACGTCAGCAGGCAGAAAACGACAAACAAAAGCATAAACCGACCTATAGGTTTGCTCATCTGTCGTCACTCCCACCGTCAAAATATCACAACTGTGATTTTAGCATAAACACAAATGCTTGTCAAGAAAGGCTGCGCCGCATTTTTGATATGCTTTTTGTTGACTTGTTACTGCCGGAAATGTATAATATAAATAATTGTATATTAAAATACCCTTGTTTGTGATTTTGGAGGACGAAATGAAAAGGATATTATCGTTTGCAGCGGTGCTGATAATGCTTTTTGCCGCCTGCTCATGTGGTAAAAAGGAAACCGTCAGGGAAAGCTACAGCCTTGACCGCAATTTTGTCACCGAGGATGAGGAAAACGGATTTACATATGTGGTTTACAATGACCATTCCGAGATAGTTGCCTGCAGTCTGCCTGATGACGCGGACAGCGTTGAGTTCCCGTCACTGCTCGGAGGCAAGCCGGTGACGGTGCTCGGCGGCGCGATGCTGTCCAATAATACAAAACTTAAGTCTGCCGTAATACCTTACGGGGTCACCGATATCGGCAACAATCTGTTCAGCGGATGCACCTCGCTTGCCGCTGTCAGTATACCGGATACCGTGCGCCGTATAGGGTGCAGCGCCTTTTACGGGACCGAATGGTATGAAGGTCTTGAAGGTGAATTTGTCACGGTGGGCGACGGTGTGCTTATAAAGTACGGCGGAAAGGGCGGAAATATCGAGATACCCGAAAATGTCGCCTACCTCTCGGACGCGTTTTCCGGCAACAGCCGCATTTTTTCGGTCACTGTACCGAAAAGTGTTTTCGGCATATGCGATTACGCATTCTATAACTGCGATTCCATGACCGAAATAAAAATACCGGATAATATGACCGATATAGGAATATGTATTTTAGAGGGTACGACCTGGCTTATAGCTGAGGACGACGAATTTGTTACGGTGGGCGACGGCGTGCTCGTAAAGTACGGCGGAAGCGACACCGACGTTACGGTGCCGGGCAATGTAAAATACATTGCCGGTGCCTTCATGAATAATACCGATATTGTATCGGTTACGCTGCCGCAGGAACTCATAAGCGCCGGAGAAGCGACCTTTTACGGCTGCTCATCGCTTGTACAGGTTATATTCAAAGGTGACGACACCATACTTTGCGACGCAACATTTGCCGAATGTCCAAAGCTGCAGTCGGTAATGCTTCCGGCAAATCTGAAAGCGCTCGGCGCTCACGCCTTTTCGTCATGCACAAAGCTTACAGGTATTGAACTGCCGGAGAGTCTCATCTATATAGGCAGAGCGGCGTTTTACAACTGCGGTCAGCTTGTGGGAATAACGCTGCCACAGGGTCTTAAAGAGCTTGGTGCATCCGCATTTTTCGGCTGCATAAAGCTTGAAAGCATTACATTGCCCGAAAACGTTGTGAAAATAGGGGTATCGGCGTTCAGCTGCTGCTACGGACTGAAAGCGATTGAGCTTTCGTCCGCAATCTCAAAAATACCCGACGGAGCTTTTTCCTACTGCGGTTCATTGACCGAGATATACCTTGGGGATCATGTGAAAACGGTCGGTAAATACGCGTTTGAGGTGACCGACGGCATTAAGGTTTACGTTGCGAACGATATGACGCAGTTTGATGATGAAGCATTTAACGAATATAAGTCCGTGCCGGAAATAATATGCGGAAGCGGTTCGGCTGCCGAGACCTTTGCAAACAAAAATGAATACAAGGTAACGGTCAGGGACGGAAACGTTTAATATAAATTTTAAAGGGGAGCAAAGCGCATGTTTTCAGCCGATAAGCTCAAAAAAGGATGTACCGCCGTTATAAGGGAACTTAAATGCAGCGGTGTACTGCTCACAAGGCTCTGCGATCTCGGTGCCGTGCCGGGTACGGAAATTGAGCTTTCGGGGGCTGCGCCGTTCGGCGATCCGCTCATGTTCCACCTGCGTGGATATACACTCAGCCTTGCAAAAAACGATGCGGCAAATATTTTGGTCGATTATAAGGAAGCAATATGAACACAACGAGATTAGAGATAGCGCTTGCGGGAAATCCAAACTGCGGAAAAACAACACTTTACAACAGACTGACCGGAGAGGACAGGACGGTAGGTAACTTCCCCGGCGTTACGGTCGAAAAGAAAAGCGGCAGGGCAGTAAATGATAAAAATATCATATTGACCGACCTGCCCGGCACATATTCGCTGTCACCATATTCTCCGGAGGAAGCGGTGACGCTCCGGTACCTGACCGACAGCACGCCGGACGTTATTCTTAATGTGGTTGACTCTACTGTGCTCCAACGTGGGCTGTACCTTACAAGCGAGCTGTGCGATACCGGAATACCTGTTGTTGTGGCGCTCAACATGAGCGACGTTCTGAAAAAACGCGGAATAACGCTGGACAAAGAGCAGCTTGAAAAAACGACAGGCTGCAAATTTGTGCTTATATCGGCTTCGTCCGGCAGCGGTACCGACGAATTGCTCGACGCACTCAGATCAGCCGCCGGTAAAACCGGTCGCGGCTGGGTGAAATATGACAACGACACCGAGACAAAAGTCGGCAGATATCAGAAGGCGCTTGACAGCGACCCTTCACGGAAGCTGTCGCCGAGGTTTTACGCCTTGAAGGCGTTTACAGGCCCGGCAGAGTCCGAAATTTGCGGTGATATCGCAAAAAGGCAGGAAGCGGAAATATCAAAGAATGTCATATCGGCGGCATCCGGGCGGTACAAAGCGATTGACGCGCTTGTGGCGTCGGCTGTGTCGATGAACGGTAAACCGAGAGAGACGTTGACCGGTAAAATAGACAGGATAGCGACCGGAAGATTTACAGCCATATTGCTGCTGCTTGCCATTATGACGGGGATATTCCTTATAGTTTTCGGCAATGTCGGAACGACGCTTTCCGAATATGCTTCGGGTCTTATGGGAATGCTGTCCGAATTTATCTACGGATTACTTACAAAAATAGGTGCAGCCGAGTGGCTGAAAGGGCTTATAACCGACGGGATAATATCTGGTGTCGGTTCGGTAGTTGCGTTTTTACCACAGCTGGCGCTGCTTTTCTTTGCACTGTCGCTTTTGGAGGACAGCGGATACATGGCGCGCGCCGCCTTTGTAACCGACCGCCTTTTAAGATCGGTAGGACTGTCCGGCAGGTCATTTATACCTATGTGTATAGGCTTCGGATGCACCGTTCCGGCGGTCATGGCAGCGCGGACGATAGAAAACGGCAGGTTGAAAAAGGTGACTGCGCTGTCGGTTCCGTTTATATCCTGTTCGGCAAAAATACCGGTCTACATGATGGCTCTCGGAGTATTTTCAAAAGGCACGCGTTTTCGCACGGTTGTGCTTATATATCTGCTCGGTATATTGGCAACTGTGCTTTCCGCGTTTATAATGTCAAGAGGGGTCAAACGGACCGGCGATTTTGTCCTTGAGCTTCCCGAATACAGGATACCGACCTTAAAAAGCGTGGCACTGCATATGAAAAGCCGGCTGGGCGACTTTCTGACCAAAGCCGGCACCGTGCTTTTGCTTGCAGGTATTGTCATATGGTTTTTAGTCAGCTTTGACTGCAGATTAAATTATATAGGCTCTGCCGCCGAAAAAAGCATATTGGCGTACATAGGAAAGGCTCTGGCTCCGCTTCTGTCGCCGCTCGGCTTCGGTTCATGGCAGGCTGCGGTCGCGCTTATGAGCGGAATCATCGCAAAGGAAATGGTGGTAGGCACGATGAATATAGTGTCGGGCGACCCGGCGGCACTTTTCTCCTCTGCCGCTGCAATGTCATTCGCTGCGTTTACGCTTATGTATTCACCGTGTGTCGCAACGCTCGGCGCGATAGCAGGCGAGCTGCACTCAAAGCGAGCGGCGATAAGGACGCTGGTGATTCATATAGGTGTCGCGTGGGTGACAGCATTTTTGATATACAGGTTGGCACTGATTGCCGGATTATGATAAAAGGATATGATATATAGATGAATACCGATACAACAATAGCAGCGATCTCGACGCCGACCGGCGAGGGCGGCATCGGCGTTGTGAGGATATCGGGCAGCAATGCCGCGGATATCGCCGACAGCATTTTTACCGCTGCAAGCGGAAAAAGGCTTAAAGGCTCGGTGGGGTATTCTGCACATTTCGGCACCCTGCACGATAAAAGCGGCGACACGATAGACCAGTGCATTGCACTTGTTTTTAAGGCGCCTAAAAGCTACACCGGCGAAGATATTGTAGAGCTTTCGGTGCACGGCGGTGATTATGTGGTAAGGGCGGCGCTCAGAGCCGCCATTGACGCCGGAGCCGTCCCGGCAGAGCGCGGCGAGTTTACAAAGCGCGCTTTTTTAAACGGAAAGCTTGATCTGTCGGAAGCAGAGGCGGTCATGGACATCATTTCCGCGTCGGACAGGCAGGCGCTTTCTGCCGGACTTGCGGCTTTGGGCGGCGCAGTATCCGAAAAATGCGGCAGGATACGGGACGAGCTCAAATTTGCAGCCGCCACAGTCGCGGCGTTTTCCGATTTTCCGGACGAGGAGCCGGAATTCAGCGGTATCGATAAGCTTGGTGAGCTGCTCGAAAATGCGGCTTGCAGGCTTGGTACTCTTATATCGGATTACGATACCGGACGTATGATAAAAAACGGTATAAACACGGTTATAATAGGACCGCCCAACGCCGGAAAGTCAACCCTTATGAACAGGCTCACGGGGTATGACCGTTCGATAGTGACGCCGGTCGCCGGTACTACGCGCGACACGGTAGAGGAAACGGTCTCGTTCGGCGGTGTGACACTGAGACTGTGCGACACGGCAGGACTTCACGATACCGCCGATCCGGTCGAAAAAATAGGCGTTGAAAGGACCAAGGAGCGCATAGCCTCGGCTGACCTTGTGATAGTGCTGCTTGACGGGTCGGATGCGTCTTATGACAGCTCTGAAATAATGCGGCTGGTCTGCGGCAAACCGACCGTAGTGGTCTATAATAAATCTGACATAGCGGCTTACGAGCCGGAAGGCATAAAGGACGAACGGCAGTTTACCGTTTCGGTCTCGGCAAAGACAGGGGACGGAATAAAAAGGTTGGCGGATGCGATAAAAGAAGTGACCGCCGCAGAGCATCTTGACGGCAGCTCGGCGGTTTATCTCAACGAGCGCCAGCGCGACTGCGCGGTGCGCGCCGAAAGGTCGGTAAAGGAGGCTTTGTCGGCTCTTGAAAGCGGTATTACGGTCGACGCCGTTGGAGTGCTTATCGATGAGGCGCTGTCGGCTCTTTATGAGCTGACGGGCGAAAGGGTGACTGTCGAGGTCACAAACGAAGTGTTTTCAAAATTCTGCGTAGGGAAATAAGGTTTTATCATGAATTATGATGCAGGAAAATATGATGTTGCGGTAATAGGCGCCGGTCATGCCGGAATAGAGGCTGCTCTGGCAGCCGCAAGGCTCGGTGCTTCAACCGTTGTTTTTACGATAAATATGGATGCCGTAGGGAATATGCCATGCAATCCGTCGATAGGCGGAACGGCTAAAGGTCACCTTGTGCGCGAGATCGACGCACTTGGCGGAGAAATGGCAAAGGCAGCCGATAAAAACACGATACAGAACCGCATGCTCAACCGCGGCAAGGGACCGGCTGTGCACTCTTTACGCGCACAGATAGACCGCAGGGCATATGCGTCATATATGAAGCATGCTTTGGAGCTGCAGCAGAACCTCTGCCTTAAACAGGCTGAGATAACCGATGTAATACCTGTGGGCGACAAGTGGCATTGCATAACAAGGCTCGGCGCGGAGTATGAGGTGGGTGCCGTGGTCATTGCGACCGGCACATATCTAAAGGGCAGGATATATGTAGGTGAGGTGAACTTTGAAAGCGGACCTGACGGAATGTTCCCTGCAAACGCGCTTTGCGAGTCGCTGCTGCGGTTAGGGCTGCCTTTAAGACGCTTCAAGACCGGAACGCCGGCAAGGGTGCTGCGCTCGAGCATAAATACCGAGGGTCTTGACCTTCAGCCGGGCGACAGTGATATAACGCCGTTCAGCTATTCGACAAATAAAAATGATATAGACAATTCCGCGGTCTGCTATATCTCGTATACCAACGACCGCACGAAAAAGGTCATACTTGATAATCTTCACCGCTCGCCGCTCTATTCCGGCGTTATCGAGGGTGTGGGACCGAGGTATTGCCCCAGTATCGAGGACAAGATAGTGCGGTTTTCGGACAAGCCCCGTCACCAGCTTTTTATTGAGCCGTGCGGCAGGGATACCGAGGAAATGTATCTTCAGGGGATGTCATCGTCGCTGCCGGAGGAGGTACAGATAGAGTTTTACAGGACCATAAAGGGCTTGGAAAACGTTCAGATAATGCGTAACGCTTACGCTATCGAATATTCATGCGTCGATCCGCTGGCTCTTAAGACCACGCTTGAGCTGAAAGAATATCCGGGACTTTACGGAGCCGGGCAGTTCAACGGCTCGTCGGGCTACGAGGAGGCTGCCGCGCAGGGACTGGTCGCAGGCATCAATGCCGCGTTGAAGGTTAAGGGCAAAGCGCCGCTCGTCCTTCCGCGTCAGGGGTCGTATATAGGTACTCTTATCGACGACCTTTGCACAAAGGGCTGCTCCGATCCCTACAGAATGATGACCTCACGCTCGGAATATAGGCTGATACTCAGGCAGGACAATGCCGACGAGCGGCTTATGCCGACCGGTCACGAAATAGGGCTGCTCAGCGACGGCGAGTATGAAAGGTTTTTAAAGAGAAAAACGGAAAAGGAAAATGAAATAAAGCGGCTCGAAACGACATATCTCGCGCCGACCGAAAGCCTCAATGATTTTCTTTTAAGTGCCGGTACCGCGCCGCTTAAAAACGGTGCCAGTCTCGCCGATCTCATACGCCGTCCGGAAATAGGCTACGCAATGCTGGCACCATTTGATAAGGACAGACCAGAGCTTGAGGCAGACGTTGCCGAAAAGGTCGAGATCGGGATAAAATATGCCGGATATATTGAAAAGCAGCTTGCGACGGTAAAGGAAATGACGCGGCTTGAAAGCAGAAAGATACCGGCTGACATAGACTATGACAGCATCGGGGGATTAAGGCTCGAGGCGGTCGAAAAGCTCAAAAAAATAATGCCGGAAAGCATAGGGCAGGCATCGAGGATATCGGGCGTCAGCCCTGCGGACATATCGGTCATGCTTATATATCTTGAACATAAAAACCGTAAAGGGAGCGAGGATAAATGAAAATTGCAGTTGTAAGCGGAGCGTCAAGCGGAATGGGCCGCGAGTTCGCCAAGGAGCTTGACAAAAGGGAACGGTTCGATGAAATATGGGTCATAGCAAGGCGGCGCGAACGCCTTGAGGAATTGGCAAAGGAACTGAGGTCAAAGGTAAGGGTGCTGCCGCTTGATCTGACAAACGGCGACTCCGTGAAAGAATACGAGGAGCTTTTGAAGTCCGAGTCGCCCGAGGTAGCTGTCCTTATAAACGCCAGCGGTTACGGAAAATTCGGTGCATTCTGCGACATGCCGCTTGACGATCAGCTCGGCATGGTCGATCTCAACGTAAAATCACTGGTAGCCATGACTTATGCGACGCTGCCGTTTATGAAAGAGGGCGGCAGGGTGTTTCAGATAGACTCTCTGTCGGCATTCCAGCCGGTGCCGTATATAGGCGTTTACGGTGCGACTAAGGCATTTGTTCTGAGCTTTACCAGAGCGGTGAATGCCGAGATCAGGAGCAGGGGCATACGCATGATGGCGGTGTGTCCCGGCTGGGTTAAAACCGAATTCTTTGACCGTGCGGTGACAGATGACAGTGTTATAACCTACTATAACCGCTTTTACACCCCCGATCAGGTGGTAAAACGTGCGTTTCATGACATGGATAAGCACCGTGACGTGTCTATCTGCGGCGCCGCGGTCAGGAATCAGGTGTTCCTGACAAAGCTTCTGCCGCATAGGCTTGTTATGAAGATATGGCTCAGACAGCAAAAAAAGAATTAAACGGCAGCTCTTATAACCCGGCCCGGCAGGGACGGGAGTCCTCAGACAAACGAAGCGGGCGCTTTTCTGGAGAGGAATTCAGAAAAGCGCCCACAGTTGGTTGTATTGAATAAATAGAAAGGTAGGAAAGAGATATGTCCGATCAGTACATCATCGGGCCAACAATGATCGCGAAGATCGTGATGATCAGCGGGATCACAGAGGAGACGATGCAGATGTACTTGTAGGCTTCCTTATGCGTCAGACCACAGACGGTCAGTGTGGTGACGATGAAGCCGTTGTGCGGCGTGTTGTCGAAGATGTCACAGGCCAGAGAGCCGATTCTGTGCAGCAGCTCGGGAGAACATCCCTTGGCAATGAAGTCGTCCGCAAAGAGGGAGATCGCAACGCTGGTGCCGCCGGAACCGGAACCGGTCATAGCTGCAACGACGACCGTCGCAATGGAGAAGGTGACATAGGGGCTGCCGTTCATCTGGCCGAGCAGATCGACGAGGTACTGGAAGCCGTCGGTGAGTTTGACGACGGTTGCAACAGCAACGATCGCACCGGTGTTGAACATGGCGGTCTTTGCCTGGTCAAAACCGCTGGTGAACAGATTCGAGAAACCGTTCAGACCACCGATCGTCTTGGGGAAGAGGATGCAGGTCGCAAGGATGCCAGCCGCGCCGGCAACGAGAATGTTCATATCGAGAACGTTCAGAACGACCATGAAAACGATCATCGGGATGAAAGCGACCCATGCATGCTTGATCTGAGGCGCATTCAGGTAAGCGTCGATCTGAGCCTGGATCTCCGGCGTGGCTTCAAAGCCTTCACC
>UQDO01000053.1 GCA_900539855.1 uncultured Oscillospiraceae bacterium | reverse complement strand
CGTCGCGCCGCATAGTAAACGAGGTAAAAGGCGTCAACCGCATCGTCTACGATATTACCTCCAAACCCCCGGCAACTATTGAGTGGGAATAATTGCAGAAGCCAGAAAAGTCTTGCAAAGGCAGGCTCACATAAGGACACTTTCAAAAAGCGACCGATTGAGAGCAGCACAACGCCACAGAGATTTAAAACTCTGTGGCGTTGTGTTTTTTTATAGCTAACAGGAAAATTATTAGAAAAAATTTTGATCTTTGATTAAGGTTGCGGGCGTAACAGTTACTGCAAAGTGATTTATTCTACAATGGCGGCGTCCGTCAGTCTGGAATAGTAAGCAGTATATTTCCGTAAAAACAGCAAAGCCGCCCGGTTTCGGACGGCAAATTGGCACAGGCCGTGTTTTATACTCCCCAA
The DNA here is from genome assembly GCA_900539855.1 of uncultured Oscillospiraceae bacterium. Classification (GTDB taxonomy): domain Bacteria; phylum Bacillota; class Clostridia; order Oscillospirales; family Acutalibacteraceae; genus UMGS172. The sequence continues at coordinate 9,196 of UQDO01000053.1, read as the reverse complement.
AGCAACATGCCGAGTGCGGCAGAAAAGAGTATCATTATAATTGGCGACGGTGCAGTTTTTTTAATTTTTTTATATCCGAAATGTGTCAGCCACAGAATGGCAAAGACCAAAATGGATTTAGGATCCGGAGCAAGCGCCGAATGAATATCCGTAAAACCAAGCAATGTTGATATGGCCATACCGATTGCCGTAGCGAGAATCATTGCGATAACACAGGGGCGGACGCCGGAGAGAAAAGCGTTGACACCGGCATATTTCATCAGGTTTTTGAGTACCGCCGCAATTAAAAGTATAATAACGAAAGACGGAAGAACAACGCCGAGCGTAGCAAGAAACGAGCCGAGAATGCCGCCTTGCGTGGAACCTATAAATGTCGCCATATTAACGGCAAGCGGACCGGGCGTCGATTCCGAAACGGCAATGAAATTTAAGAATTCGCTTTCCGTTAGCCAGCCGTTTGAAATGACTGTTTCTCTTACAAGGGAAACCATTCCGTATCCGCCGCCGAAGGAAAGGGCACCGATCATTAAAAAATTCAGGAATAATTTCAGGTAGATCATTGTTAATTGCCGTTTCCTTTCCGCAGTTTTTTCAGGAAGAAAATTGCAAGTCCTGCCGTGCCGCAAATCAGAATATAGTAAACGGAAGAAAAAGAAACGGCGAAAACAGTGCACGCCAGCATTGCAGCAATGACCGACAGCAATATGACCGTGTTAAAGGCATTTCTTTCAATGCTTTTCAGCATTTTCAAGCCGGCAGAGGAAATCAGATAGATCACACATACCTGTATTCCGCGGAAAGCACGGGAAACCCATGTAAGGCTTAAGAATTGATCAAAAAACAGTGAGATGCAAAAAATTACGGTAAACGAAGGAATACAAACCGCCACGGTAGCCGCCGCAGCACCGAACAGGCCTGCAATTTTGTAGCCGATATATGTGGCGCTGTTGATTGCAACCGGTCCGGGTGTAGACTCGGCAATGGCTACCATATTCAGAAAGTCGTCCTTTTCGATCCACTTCTTGCGCTCTACAAATTCGTTTTCAAGCAGCGCAATCATAGCATATCCGCCGCCGAAGGTAAAGGCGCCGATTTTAAGAAAGGTGAGAAACAAAGTCCATTCTTTTCTCATTGCCGCACCGCCTGTCTTTTACGGATAATAAAAAGTATAACGATACCGAGAATAATCAGGCAGCCGGACAGCACCTGTGATACACGGATACCCGGAAGGAGATAAAGGCTGTCGGAGCGCAGCCCCTCCACAAAAAACCGTATCGTTCCGTACCCGATCATATAAAACGGAAGAAGATAGCCTTTTCGCCTGAAATGCGGGTAGCATATCAGCATAGCGGTGAGTAAAGCTAAATTTAATGCGGATTCGTAGAAAAAGGTTGCCTGCCGCCATTGGCCGATTTCTTCTATGTAAACGCCGTAAGGGAAAAAGCAGAGCGAAGGATTTGTAATTTGGTTTCCGTATGCCTCTTGATTGACAAAATTCCCCCAACGCCCGATAGCTTGCCCAAGTACAAGGCTCGGCATCAGGGTATCGGCAAGTGACCAAAAGGAAATCCGTTTTACTTTACAGTAAATCAATGCGACTGCGACACCTCCGAGCACTCCGCCGTAAATGGCAAGACCCCCTCGGTTAATTTCAAAAACAGAAATCAGGTCGTTTTTGTAATTGTCCCATTCGAAAATCACATAGTAGGCTCTTGCACAAATAATGCATACGGGGATCAGCCAAAGAGCAAGATTGTATATATGCTCCTTGTTGATGCCGGTTTTTCTGCATCGGCATATCGCCAAAGCAAAGCCAAGCACCATACCGCAGGCGATAATGATTCCGTACCAAGCGATATTCAGCCCTTCAATTCCGAAAAGATTTTCTATTGCATATCGGTTCAAATCCTCGTTTCCTCGCTTTTCTCAGTCTACCCGCAGCATACGGTAACCGACGCCGATATGCGTCTGAATGTATTGCGGACTGTCCTTTTGCGGCTCCAGCTTTTTGCGCAGGGTCGCCATAAACACCCGCAGAGAAGCAATATCGTTTTCCCAGCTGCTGCCCCAAATCTGCTGCGTGATATAGGTGTGTGTCAGCACCTTTCCGACATTATGAGAGAGCAGACACAAAAGCTTGTATTCAATCGGGGTCAGGTGCAATTCCTCCCCGTTTAGATAAGCGCAGCCGGCGGCATAATCAATTTTAAGCTTGCCGTTTTGAAAAACGGGTGAGTCGGCGTCGCTGTTTGCCTGCAAAAGCAGCAGCCGTCTTTGCGTGACCCGAAGCCGTGCCAAAAGCTCCTCTACGGAAAAGGGCTTTGTCAGATAGTCGTCTGCCCCGGCATCCAGCGCCGTGATTTTGTCTTTATCCTCGCTGCGCGCACTGATCACAATAATGGGCATATTTGACCATGAGCGGATTCTTTCGATCACCTGTGTGCCGTCGATATCCGGCAGCCCCAGATCCAGCAGAACGATATCCGGGTTATGGGAGGTCGCTTCTATAATAGCGCTGTGTCCGTTCTCCGCGGTCAGGTAGCGGTAATCGTGAGCCTTTAGCGTTGTTACGATCAGATTGCGGACGGGGCGGTCGTCCTCCACGACGAGTACAAGAGGTTTATTCATTCAGAGTCACCTCGCTGAGCGGTAAAGTAAAGGTAAATATGCAGCCGTGAGGTACGTTATCCGTAAGCGTCAGCGTTCCGCCGTGCAGCTCTACGATAGATTTACACAGGGTAAGCCCGATCCCGAAGCTTCTGCGGCTGTCTGCGACGGTATTTTTCCCGGCGTAAAACATCTCAAAAATATGCGGTTTCATATCGTCTGCAATTCCGTTTCCGTTATCGGCGACACGGATCATGGCGTACCCACCCTGTTTTTCGGCACTTACGCAGATCTCGGAGCCTTGTTCGGTATATTTAAGGGCGTTGTCAATAAGATTGACGATGACCTGCACGATAAGCTGTGCGTCCATATGGGCAAGGATCAAATCGTCGCACCTTACCGTCACCTTGTGTCCGACGGATTTTTTCTTCAAATGCGAAACGGCTTCGTTGACCACTTCGTCTACAAGCTGGTCGGTAAGCTCCAGCTTCAGGCGTCCGTCATTCAGCCGTGTAACATACAGCAGATTTTCCACCACGCCGATCAGCCATTCGGAATCATCATAGATATCTTTATAGATCTGCTGCTTGGTTGCTTCGTCCAGGCAGTCCCCGTTATGCAAAAGCGTGTCCGCATTACCCGAAACGGAGCAAAGCGGCGTGCGCAGATCGTGTGAGATCGACCGCAAAAGGTCGGCGCGCAGCTGCTCGCTTTTTGCAAGATCTGCCGCCCGTTCCTTTTCGGCGGCGTTGTGAGCATTATCCATTGCCAGCGCACATTCGTTCACAACCGACAGTACGATGCTGCTCTCAAATGAATCGGGCTTTTCGGGTTTCATCGGTATCCCGATTACACCGTAGACTCTGCCGCCTGCACGGATCGCGAGATAAAGACATTCGGATTTTCCAAACTGTGCTGTCGCTGCTCCCGCACGGCGGCCGTTTTGAAGCACCCATTCTGCGGTCTGCCGCTCTGCATCGTTTAGCAGCTTTTCAGCGTGTGTATCCTTTTTTTTGGCATAAAGTCGCCCGGACAACATTCCGTTTTCGCCTTTCGTATAGGCAACAATGCTTCGGTCAAGCAGCCGCGAGAGCTGCATACAGGTCACGCTTAAAACATCATCGTTGCTTTTTGCTTTTTGCAGCAGACGGTCAGTGTCGAACAGCACCTGCACGCGGAACGCGGAGCGAGCCGAGAGCCTTGCATGATCTTTCAGCTTCGAGGCAAGCGTGCCGGTGAGAACGGAAGATGCCAGCATGACTGCAAAGGTAACGGGATAGCCTACGGCATAGGTCTGAAAGGACAACCTGGGTTCGGTAAGGAAAAATCCGAACAATACAACACTTAGAAGTGAGCCTGCTATACTGCAAAGGTATCCTTTGGTCAAAACGGAGATCATCAGCACACCGAGGATGTATACCGTAACGATATTGTTATCGGGAAGGCCGAGATGATCAAACAGAAACCCGATCGCCGTGCATACGGCAAGCGCCAGGACGGTCACGGCAATATCCCGCAGTGAAGGTATCTCTGCTCCAAGGAACAGACGGCGTCTGTGCGGCTTTGTGTAGTTCAGTGTGTCGGGAATAATATGAATGTCAACATCAGGGGCGGAGGAAATCAGCTTTTCGGTGAGAGTCGGTCTTCCAAACAACCCTCTGCGTCTGGCACTGCTTTGCCCAATAACGATTTTGGTCACATCGGAAAGCCGGACATATTCCGAGATCTGCAGCGGCACATCCTCGCCGTGCGTCATAACGATCTCGGCGCCGAGCCTTTGCGCGAGCTGTATGTTCTGCGAAAGTCGGGACTGATCCTCATCATTTATGACCGTATCCGTCTGCACATAGATGGCGGTAAATCTTGCCCCCAACGCTTTTGCCATTCTTGCGGCGGTATGTACGATCCTTGCGTTTGACGGCGAAGAGGACAGGCAGACAAGTATATGCTCGTCTGCGCCTGTTTTTGACTGCTCGGTTTGTGTTCTCATCCGGTTCACCGTCCTTTTGTTTTATTATACATCAAAACCGTGAAATAATCTACCGCAAACTAATGCTCATCTTCTTTCCCGTCGGAAAGGATAATATCGACTGTTCCGTGCGTTTCACGAAAGCGGCGGATCTCACATAATATTTCACTGTCGGACAGTCCCTGTGGCAGCAGAATTTCGGAAGGCTCGCAGGATTCGTTTTCCTTTAACAGTGCCTTTCTGTTTTCTTCAAGAAATCGATCCAGCCTGCTCATAAGATAAAATCCGAAAGCAAATATGCCAAGCAGGCTGACAATCAGCAATAGCTCAGCCATCCTCATTCACCTCTGTTAAATGCGAAAACACTTTTGCAGTTCTTTGTAAGCACCGAGAACCAAAAGAGTGATCTTGTCCGTAAGAACGGTTTCCGGTGAAACTGCCATATTGATTTTTCCGTTCTCCTTGGTTGCCATAATATTGATGCTGTATTTTCTGCGGATATCCAGTTCTCCGACGGTTTTGCCGATCCATCCCTCCGGCACCTCTACCTCAAAAATGGCATGAGCCTCATCAACCTCGATGTAATCCCGTATGTGATCGGCGGTGTAGCGAATAGCAGCCCAATTTGCTACCTGTTTTTCCGGGTAAATGACTTCGTCCGCTCCGTTACGCAGAAGAAATTTCTCCTGAACATCACGCTCGGCGCGTGACACAACTAATTTTGCGCCGAGCTCCTTCAGCAAAGAAGTGGTTTCCAGCGAGTTTTGAAAATTTCCGCCGATGGTGACTATGCACACATCAAAGTTTCCGATTCCGAGCGACTTTAAAAATTCCGTGTTTGTGCTGTCGCCAATCTGCGCGTTGGTAACGATCGGCAGAATCTCATTGACCCTTTCTTCGTTGCTGTCTACTGCCAACACCTCGTGTCCGAGCTTATTCAGCTGTAAAGCAATATGCCTACCGAATCTGCCGAGACCTATTAACAATATGTTTTTCATAATATATTAACTCCTTTATCCGACTGTGATCTTTTCGAGCGGCAGCTTTGCACCGCTCTGATTTTTATTGGAGATTGCCGCATAAATCAGGGTGAGTCCGCCGACTCTGCCGAGATACATCAAGACGATCAAAATAAGCTGAGAAAGAACACCGAGCTGCGGTGTGATTCCAAGGGTAAGTCCGACCGTTCCGACAGCGGACGCCGTTTCGTAAAGGCAGGTGCTAAGCGGCAGACCTTCTGCCGTGCTGATAACAATGCCGCCGACAAAAAACAGCAGGAAATACATTATGGCAACGGCTGCGGCGTTTTTCACTGCCGAACCGTCAATGCGCCTGCCGCAGACTTCGGCATCGTCCTTTTTGCGACAGATGGAGAATGCACTCAGAATCAGAACGGCAAGCGTGGTCGTTTTCATACCGCCTGCCGTGGAGCCGGGCGATCCGCCGACAAGCATCAGCAGAATCATAATTGCCTTGGAAGAACCGGTCATAGCGGGAAGATCAGCGGTATTGAAACCGGCGGTTCTCGGTGTGACAGACTGAAAAAGCGACGCAAGAATCCTTTCGCCGAGCGGAAGCCCCGTAAAATCGCAGAAGAAAAAGAATACTGCAGGGGCAATAATGAGGAGCATCGTTGTTACCAATATGACCTTGCTCTGCATCCGGTATTTCTTGAAATGCCACTTGTTTGTACAGATATCGTCCCATGTCAAAAAGCCGATACCGCCTATGATGATCAAAAACATAACGGCAATGTTTATCGTCGTATCCCCTATGTATCCCGTAAGAGACGGGTATTTGTTTTCGGCGGTGCCGAGTATGTCAAATCCGGCGTTGCAAAAGGCGGAAACCGAATGAAATGCCGCCATCCAAATTCCCTTGATACCGAAGCTTCCGCAAAATGTCGGCAGCATGACGATAATTCCGATAAGCTCGATCAAAAAAGTTCCCCGTACAATAAAGCGGGTCAGGCGGACGATTCCGCCGACCTTCGGGGCAGAGATGGCGTCCTGCATGGCACTGCGCTGCATAAGCGATATTTTTCTGCCGGACATCATGGCAAAGGTCGCCGCAACTGTCACAACACCGAGCCCGCCTATCTGGATCAGCAGCAGTATTACCGTCTGCCCGAAAGCGGACCAATAGCTGCCCGTATCCTGCACAACCAGCCCCGTAACGCATACGGCCGAGGTCGATGTGAACAGCGCTTCGTTAAACGGCGTAAAAACACCCGCACTTGATGAAAACGGCAGCATCAATATCAGTGCTCCGAGCAGAATAACCCCGGCAAAGCCCAGAACGATCAGTTTAAAGGATGACAGTCGCTTTTTTCTATGTGTAATTTCAGGCATATATACTTCTCCTGTTTCTGCTTGTTTACATAAAGTATACCGTGAAACATAAAAAAACGGTGTAATGATTCGGTATGCTGTATTAAGATTGCATTAAGGCGCTCATTCTTTGAAAAAACAGTGCAGAGTATAGCAAACGGCACAGACAAAGGCGGATCGTTTGTAACCGTTGTGCGGCTTGAAACAAAGCTCAGAGCCACTCTCACAGAACAGCAAAAGGCTCTGCTCGGGCAAATTAAAAAAACGGATGCAGAAATTACGACCGGCATGAGCTACAAGCGTTCAAAAATTTATTCAACGAATGGTTTGCGAGGGATACAAGCAAAAAGATTCGTGCCGTCATACAAAGACAAGCGTAAGATGAAGCGTGATCCGTCCGGGCATATCCGTTTTGAACATACGCACAAACCGATAATTGATATGCAGACTTGGGAAACCGTGCAAAAGCTGCGTCAGGGAAAATGCCGACCGACAAGCACAGGTGAAACGAGCAAGTATTCCGGTCTGCTGTTCTGTGCCGACTGCGGCTCGAAGTTGTATTTTAATCATAAGCGTGCGGATGATCCGAAAAGCTGTTCCTTCAACTGCTCGCATTACCGCAATAATGCGAAAGAAAAATGCACGCCGCACAGAATCCGTGAGGTGGTACCGGATGAGCTACTGCTCGAGGAGCTGCGCCGTATTACCTACACGGCAAGGACAAGAGAAAGACAATTTGCGGAATTTATCAACAAAAAAGCTCCTCGGAAAACTGACGGGAGCTTAACGCCAAGCAGCGTGAATATGAAAGGTTGTCAAAAAGGACGGCAGAGCTTAATGCATTGTTCAAACGATTATATGAGGACAATGTTCTCGGCAGGATAAACAACGAGCAGTTCCGTATGCTGTCCTGCGGCTATACGGATGAGCAAAAGAGCATAGATGCCACGCTGCCGGAGTTGGAAAAGCAAATACAAAATTTACAGCAGGCGGCAAGCGATGTGGATAAGTTCATAGGTCTCGCTAAGAAGTATACGCGCATAACCGAGCTTACGCCCGAAATCCTGCACATCTTCGTTTTGAAGATAGTCATTCACGAGCGGCGTGAGCGATTCAAGCAAAACACCGAACAGCAAATTGATATTTATTTCCGTTATATCGGCAATACAGCCGGATTATAACGAAAAAAGCCAACGGACAACAGGCAACGCATAAGCATCACCTGTCCGCTGGCTCCCCGATTAACAAAGGTGTCTTTATGGGAACCTTGTTAATGCAAGGCTTTTGCGGATTTCGATGCTATCAAAATCGCCTTTTGACGCGAATTTGACGCCACTTATTTTCAGAGAAAACAAGAAATGCTCTGACGAAACCAATCGTCAGAGCATTTCCTTTATTCTTCATCATCCTCGTTATCTGAATAATAAATCGGATCGTTGCGGCAGTCCGAACCAAAGCTGCAAAAAGAGCAGTTATCGCAACAACCCTCACCCGGCGGTAACTTCCACGCAAATAATTTTCATCTCCAAAGGCTTTCTGCACCGTTTTTTATACGGGTACGGAAAGTGTCTGTGTCCAAATGTGTCCAATAAATTCCAGTAAGTACCTTGATTTTATAACAAAAATATGTTATTTTTATATAAATGAAATGGAGGTATTGCGGTATGTCAGGCAGTTTGATGACAATAGCGCAGGCGGCGGAATATTTAAAGGTATGTGACAAGACAGTAAGGCGCTTGATTAAAAGACAAGAGTTGACCGCTTCAAAGGTAGGCAGATCCTGGAGAATACAAAAGGCGGATACAGAAACGGTGATGAGGAATTCGGATGGGTATATAATTTAAAACTTCAGGGAAAAGAGGTTATATTGTATTATGATTTGCCGGATGAAGGCGGAATAAAGAAAATAGACATTTCAAATTATATAAATTGATTTTAATATAATACTATTTTCGGTTTGTTGCCGCGTTCTGTCATACAGCGCATAATACTCCGCATTCTCTGATCATCTGTGTGCATAACATTCGAAAAATCGTCTATCAACCATATCAAAATCATCAAGACCGATCTTTTGTATTTTCAAATACACCCTGTCTGCTGTTTCATAAAAATTCGCGTTTTTATTCCTTTTGAAATTCTGACGGGCAACAGAAAAAATCAACAATCGCATTAAACCGGCGGATACCGATTGGTTTGACACGCTCGAGACAGCCTATCTTAACCGTGGGCTTACCGCATCGATAACCGAAAACGCATATAAATACGCAATCGAACACTATCATTACGACCT
>UQDO01000052.1 GCA_900539855.1 uncultured Oscillospiraceae bacterium | reverse complement strand
CGAGCGAGCGGCATTCCCGTCCAAAAGCGTGTCGACTTTTTCGACACGCTCAAGCGGAACGCATCTTTTGCGTTCCGCCTTTTTACATCACTGTTCTGTTGGCTGCTTTTCCGCCGGCTTTCCTTTTGTTATCCAAATGACAAGACCGATCAGCACACCGATTGCCGCAGGAAGCAGCCATCCGAGTCCTACGCCTGACAGCGGCAGTACGCTGCCGACAGCCTCTATCACTCCGCCCAGGTGCACCTTTGCGATAAACTCCTTAGGCAGAGCCGCCAAAAAGTCATAAACGGCGGCAATGAGGGTCAATGCAGTTGTGGAAATGTAAACGTATTTGCTGTGCGAAAACAGCCTGCCGGTAAGTCCCAGCAATATCAGCGTGATCGCCAACGGATAGAGGAACATGAGCACCGGCAGCGATATCTTGATTATCGCGTTGAGTCCCAAATTCGCTATGAGGAACGACACGGTGCTGAATATCACAGCCCATATTTTATAGGAAAACAGCTTCGGGAACATTTCACAGAAGGTCTCCGAGCAGCTGGTCACAAGACCTACGGCGGTTTTGAGGCAGGCAAATGTCACTATCCCTGCAAGTATCAGCGCTCCGACACGTCCGAAATAGTGATCAGCCACAGCCGCAAACACGTCGCCGCCGTTTTGGGCGACCTCCATTTTGCCGCGGCTCATCGCGCCCACTACCGCGACCGCTATGTAAATGACCGCCATTAAAAGGCAGCTGTAGACACCGGCTCTCACCGTGTTTTTAGCCACCGCCGAAGGCTCGGTCACGCCGAGTCCGCGTATGACGTTTATGACAACGATGCCGAACGCAAGACCTGCCAGCGCATCCATGGTGTTGTAGCCTTCCAAGAATCCGGTCATGAAAGCCTTGCTGCCGTAATCGCCCACCGGCTCAGCCGACAGCACTCCGCCCATAGGTCTTACCACAGCCGCTATGACCAGCGCGGTCAGCAGCACAAGGAACAGCGGATTCAGTATCTTTCCGACCACCGTCAGTATCCTGCCCGGGAAAAGCGAAAATAACAGCACCGCCGCAAAAAACAGAACCGAAAACACAGCCAGCGCAATGCTGCTGTTTTTCTCTCCAAGCAGCGACTGGACGCCGACCTCAAACGGGACGGTTGCGCATCTCGGTATTGCGAAAAGCGGTCCTATGGTAAGGTAAAGTGCGCATGTGAAAAACATGCTGTAGCCTTTTCCGACCTTGCGCGACAGACCGATCAGTCCCTCGCTGCGCGTTATGCCTATCGCCGTAACTCCGAGCAGCGGCAGACCGACGCCGGTTATAAGAAATCCGGCTACAGCCTTTATAAGATTGGCTCCTGCAAGCTGACCCATATATATCGGAAAGATCAGGTTGCCGGCGCCGAAAAACAAACCGAACAGCATACTGGCAATGAAAACAAGCTCCCTGCCGTGTAGTTTTTCCTTCATTTTTACACATCCTCAAAAACGATCTAACCTCTGTATTTTACCATTTTGCATGCCGCATGTCAATTTTTATTTTTGACGGTTCAGTATCCTTTTTCCATGTCCACGATGTGCAAAAGCGGCTCGCCGGCTATGAACCGCCGCAGATTTCCGGTGCAGATTTCCCAGACCTTGCGTTCGGTTCCCGGCGCGTGACCCAAGCCCTTGCCCGAAATATGTGGCGTTATAAACACGTTTTTATGCTCCCACAAAGGAGAATCGCTTATCAGCGGTTCGGTCTCCAGCACGTCAAGCACAAAATCGGCGCCGTGCCCCTCGTTGAGATATTTTACAAGACCTGCCGTATCGACCGCACTGCCTCTTCCTACATTTATAAATATAGCGTCCTCTTTTAAAGCCTTAAACTCATCGTAACCGAACAAATGATGTGTTTCGGCGGTTCCCGGCAGGCAGCTGATCACGATATCGGCATCCTTTATCATGCTTTTTGCGCCGTCAGTACCGCAGATTTCGTCAAAAAACGGCGGTATTCTGCCAACATCTCTTTTCACGCCGACCGTGGCAACATCAAAGGCTTTGAGCCTTTTGGCGATGTTTGCCCCTATATCTCCGGCGCCGAATATAAGTGCGCGCCTTCCCTCCAGCGTTTTTTCCGCGCCCTCGTCGCGCCACAGATACCGCTTTGCGTTGTCGCGGTATTTTGAAAAAAGCCTGTAATTTTCAAGTATCGCGCCTATCACATATTCCGAAATTATCGCGCCGAACGCTCCGGAAACGTTGGTAAGCAGCACGCCGTCGGGGAATGCGCCTTTTTTAGTGTACATGTCTGCTCCGGCAAAGGTCATCTGCACCCACTTAAGCCGTCCGGCACTCAATATCAGCTCCGGCGCCGGTTCGCCGATTATTATGTCGGCTTTTTTTATCGCGTCTGGCGAATCGTTTACCGGCAAAAATTCAAAGCGGCAGCTGTCTTTAAATTCATTTACAAGCGTTTTCCTGAAAGCGCCGCCGCATTCGTTTGTTACAAGTACATTATACATTGGTCATCACCTTCGGTTTGATGATACCATAAAACAGGCGAAGATACAACGTTTGATGTTATTTGCTGAATATTAAGAAACAAAAAGGGAAAAAATAGCCTTGATTAAATTTTGAAAGGGTGCCTTTTATGACCGGAAACTATACAGCCGACAAAAAACGCCTCTCGGACATGCTGGCTGTTTCTGAAAATTTTGACATCATACGGCGCGACCTTATGATAGGGGAAAGGAACGCCTCGCTGTTTTTCGTAGACGGATTTATAAAGGACGAGGTGTTTGAAAAAATACTTGAATTCCTCTATAAGATCAAGCCCGACGAGCTGTCGGGCGTCAACACCATGCAGCAATTCTCGCTTATAAAAATGCCTTATGTCGAGATTGACTGGCAGAGCGACGCCGACGAGACCGTGACTGCGGTGCTGTCCGGTCAGGCGGCTATAATAATAAACGGGATAAAGGGAGCGCTGCTGGTCGATACGAGGACCTATCCCTCGCGTTCGCCCGACGAACCGGAAAAGGACCGCTCGCTGCGCGGCGCAAGGGACGGTTTTGTCGAGACCTTTATCTTCAACACCGCGCTCATCCGCCGCAGGATAAGGGACCGCGCGCTGAGGATGGAGTATCACCGCATAGGAAGGGCGTCAAAGGTCGATGTGGCTATCTGCTATATGGACGGAAAAGCCGACAAAAAGTCGGTAAAGGAGCTGCGTAAACGCATTGAAAATGCAGATATCTCCGGCATTTCCATGACCTCGGAGGCGCTGGCTGAGGTACTGGTGCCGCCCCGGTTCTTCAACCCGTTCCCGACCGTGCGATACAGCGAGCGGCCGGACTTTGCAAGCGCCTGTCTTCTTGAGGGCAGGGTGCTGCTTATAATGGATAATTCGCCGTCGGTCATGATTTTCCCGACCTCTATAGCCGACTTCGCAAAGGAGACCGACGACTACTATTTTCCTCCGTTTACCGGAACTTATGTTCGTATAGTCAGGCTGCTGGTTTCGCTTGCAACGGTCGTTCTGACCCCTACGATGCTGATACTGATGAACAATCCGCAAATGGTGCCAAACTGGCTTAGCTTTATAAACACGACCGATGACTATATAATACCGTTTTTCTTTCAGTTTTTGCTGCTCGAAATCGTTATTGACGGTCTGCGTCTCGCCTCGCTCAACACGCCCGACTCGCTTTCAAGCTCGCTCGGTATAATCGGAGCGCTGGTACTGAGCGAATTTGCCGTAAACGCGCAGTGGTTCGTGTCCGAGACCATTATATACATGGCATTCGTGACCATCGCAGGCTTTGCACAACCAAGCTTTGAAATGGGCTATGCCATGAAGTTCTGCCGGATATTTTTACTTGTGCTGGCGCAGCTTGCCGGTTTCTGGGGACTTTTCTCCGGTATCATTCTGATACTGATGCTTGCTGCCTCGACAAACACCCTCAGCGGCAGATCGTATTTTTATCCGATACTGCCCTTTAACGCCCATGACTTCAGAAAGATATTTGTCAGAAAGAGCATAAACAAGACCCGCGCGCCGGGTCACTGAGTCTGTTTCACGTGAAACATCAAAAAAGGAGTTTAAAAAATGGAACTTTTAATGCAGTGCATCAATGCCTTCTGGGTCGGAGGACTTATATGCCTTATCGGTCAGATACTGATAGATAAGACCAAGCTCACCCCGGCGAGAATACTTGTCTCATACGTTGTCGCCGGTGTGATACTGACCGCTATAGGTGTTTACGAGCCGATAGTAAAATACGCAGGAGCCGGCGCGACGGTGCCGCTGACCGGCTTCGGCTACACGCTTGCGACCGGTGTTAAAAAAGCTGTAGCAGAGCAGGGACTTGCCGGAGCGCTTACCGGCGGCATCACAGCCACAGCCGCAGGTATCACAGCAGCCATTGTTTTCGGCTGGCTGGTATCGCTGCTTGCCAAGCCGAAGATGAAATCCTGACGGCAGGAGACCGACGCCCGGCGCCACCGGGGCAGCAAACAATAAAGCAATGTTTCGCGTGAAACCAAGGTGCAAAACATTTTTTGTTTCACGTGAAACTTTTGCTTTTAAGCCCTTTACAAACGGGTGCCTTTGGGCTATAATAATAAGCGTTACATAAACGTTTCAACATCTGACCGGAGGAGACCATGGGCAGAATAATATCTATAATAAATCAGAAGGGCGGCGTCGGCAAAACGACCACCGCCGTCAATCTTGCAGCCGGCATCGGTATCTGCGGCAAAAAGGTCCTGCTTGTCGACGCGGACCCTCAAGGCAATTCGACCAGCGGCTACGGAATAAACAAAAAGGCTTCGAAGCTGTCAAGCTACGATCTGTTCACGACCGGAGCCGGAGCAAAGGATGCCATTGTAAAGACCGAATTTAAAAATGTGTGGGTCATACCGTCAAACATCGACCTTGCCGGTGCCGAGATCGAGCTTATAAACATCCCGGGCAGGGAAAAGCAGCTGCAAACGGCGCTTTCCCTGATAAAAAATGACTTTGACTACATATTTATAGACTGTCCGCCGTCTTTGGGGCTTATTACGGTCAACGCACTGACTGCGTCGGACTCGTTTCTGGTACCCTTGCAGTGCGAATACTACGCGCTTGAGGGTCTTTCGCAGCTGATAGCAACGGTAAAACAGGTTAAAATCAGCTACAATCCCGACCTATTGCTTGAGGGCGTGCTGCTGACCATGTTCGACGGAAGGCTGAACCTCACGCAGCAGGTCGTAAGCGAGATAAAGAAATACTTTGCGAACGAGCTGTACAGAACTACGATACCGCGCGGCGTAAGGCTTTCCGAAGCACCGAGCTACGGCAGACCAATACAGTACTACGATCCTAAGTGCCGCGGCGCCGAAAGCTATAACGACCTTGCAAAGGAATTTATAAAAAGGGCGGCAAAAAGGAAATAAGCAGAGCAAAACGCATTATTACACCTCTTTAAAGGAGCATTGGAAATGGCAATAAAAAAAGGCGGACTGGGCAGAGGGATAGATTCTCTGTTTGAGGAAAACGCGGTCGACGCGCGTCAGACCTCGGAGCTCAGACCATCGCAGATAGTCCCGAACCGCGATCAGCCGCGAAAGGACTTTGACGCCGAAGCGCTGAAGGAGCTGAGCGACAGCATAAAGGAGCACGGGCTGATACAACCACTGCTCGTCCGTCCTCTGGACGACGGGTCGTATCAGATAGTAGCCGGTGAAAGGCGCTGGCGCGCAAGCCGCATGGCAGGTCTCGAAAAAATACCGGTCGTGATCAAGGAACTCAGCGACGACGAGACCATGCAGCTGGCGCTTATCGAAAATCTTCAGCGCGAGGATCTCAATCCGGTGGAGGAAGCTCTCGGATATAAAAAGCTGATGGACACACTGGGGCTGACGCAGGAGCAAGCCGCGGCAAAGGTCGGGAAATCGCGTCCTGCGGTAGCAAACGCGTTAAGACTGCTGGCGCTCGACAGCGACGAGACCGAGGCACTGAAAAACGGCGAGATATCGTCGGGTCACGCCCGTGCGCTGCTGTCTCTGCCTAAGGGCGAGCTTAGGCATCAGGCGCTGGAGCTGGCTAAAAGCGGCGCGTCGGTACGCGATATCGAAGGCATCGCCAAGCAGCAGAAGCCCGGAATTTCGGTCAAAAAGCCAAAGGTGAAAAACAAAATATATGTTGAGACCGAGGCGGCTCTGTCGTCGCAGACCGGAAGAAGGGTGAAAATATCGGGCAACGGCAAAACCGGCGTCATCCAGATAGAATTTTTCGGGGACGACGACCTGTTTTACATAGCCTCAAGGCTTGCCGGCGATAATAAAGACAATGAATAAGAAAAGCGGCAGGGAGATTTTAAAGCAGAGCGCAGGTAAGCTGCGTTCGGCGATAAAGGACAAAAAATTGGCAGGCAGGGCAGGGATCATCTTCCTGTCGGTCGCAGCCGGCGCCGTGCTGGGAATTGCCCTTGACGAGCTGGAAATAATCCTTGCCGTCAGTATAGCCGTCGGAGTATTGGCACAGGCAGGCATTTTTGATAAAAAGGAATAACACAATATATAGGAAAACGGAAAATTAAATTTCTATATATTGTATAATTTTGGCGTCGCACGCCGCAAGTTGCGAAAACCGTGAAAACGGGTAGGGATGGAGAAAAATATGCTGGACATTAAATTTGTAAGGGAAAACCCCGAGGTAGTAAAGCAGAACATCAGAAACAAGTTTCAGGATGAGAAGCTGCCGCTGGTCGATGAAGCGATAGAATACGACGCAAAGAAGCGCGAAGCGCAGCGCGAGGCTGATTCGCTTAGAGCAGACCGCAATTCTATCTCCAAGCAGATAGGCGCATTCATGGCAAAGGGCGAAAAGGACAAGGCCGAGGAAGCCAAGAAAAAGGTTGGCGAATTTGCCGCAAAGCTCGCAAAGCTGGAGAAGCTTGAGGCTGAATATGACGAAAAGCTGACCCGTGTCATGATGGTGATACCCAACATAATCGACCCGTCGGTTCCTATCGGCAAAAACGACACCGAAAATGTCGAGATCGAGCGCTTCGGCGAGCCGGTCGTGCCTGACTTTGAGATCCCCTACCACACCGAAATAATGGAAAAGTTCGGCGGCATCGACCTTGACAGTGCAAGAAAGGTCGCAGGCAACGGATTTTATTATCTCATGGGCGACATTGCCCGTCTCCATTCGGCGGTCATCGCATATGCGCGCGACTTCATGATAAACCGCGGCTTTACCTACTGCGTACCGCCCTTTATGATCCGTTCAAACGTCGTCACAGGCGTTATGAGCTTTGCCGAGATGGACGCTATGATGTATAAAATAGAGGGCGAGGACCTCTACCTTATCGGCACGAGCGAGCACAGCATGATTGGCAAGTTTATCGACACCGTAAATCCGGAGGAGAGCCTGCCCTACACCCTAACCAGCTATTCTCCCTGCTTCCGCAAGGAAAAGGGCGCGCACGGCATCGAGGAGCGCGGTGTTTACAGAATACACCAGTTTGAAAAGCAGGAAATGATAGTTGTCTGCAGACCTGAGGACTCAAAAATGTGGTTCGACAAGCTGTGGAAAAACACCGTCGACCTGTTCCGTTCGCTCGACATCCCGGTCAGAACGCTTGAGTGCTGCTCGGGCGATCTTGCCGATCTGAAGGTAAAATCGCTTGACGTTGAGGCGTGGTCGCCCCGTCAGAAAAAATATTTTGAAGTCGGCTCATGCTCCAACCTTTCGGACGCACAGGCAAGACGCCTCAAGATCCGCGTAAAGGGCAAAAACGGCAACTACTTTGCACACACCCTCAACAACACCGTCGTTGCGCCGCCGAGAATGCTCATTGCGTTCCTTGAAAACAACCTTTGCGAGGACGGCAGCGTAAAAATACCCGAGGCACTTCGTCCGTACATGGGCGGCATGGAAAAGATAGTTAAAAAGTAAGGAGCAGGAATGGGACTGATCTTAGACGGCACGGCATACGAATGGGATCTTTCGATACCGTGCTACAGCGCCGACCGGTATGACCGGCTGAAGGTGTCCGCACTGCTGAGGCTTCAGCAGGAGGTAGGCGAGAAGCATATATTTCACTTCGGCACAACGTCTCAAATGCTGCGCGACCGGTACGGTGTAGCGTTTATAATCACAAAAAGCCGCATAAAGGTAAACCGCCTGCCCGGCTCTGAGGAGCCGGTACGGCTCACCACATGGTGCAGCAGCTTAAAAGGCATACGTTTTATGCGAAACTACACATTAAAAACTCCCGACAAAGAGGTGCTGACCGAAAGTAAAGCCGAGGTTATAATGATAAATCTAAAAGACCGCTCGATCGTCCGCCCGAAAGACGCAGAATATTTTAAAAATTACCTCTACAACACAGATCTTGCAAATTCGTGCGGCGATCCCAAAAAGATCGACGCTATGTGTACAGGCGAGGTATATGAAAGGACCATACGGTTTTCGGACATCGACTACAACGGGCACATGAACAACACGGTCTATGCCGACATCATGTTTGACTTTCTGCCCTCGGAATTTCGGGAAAAAGCGCCCAAAGAGGTCGCCATAAATTTCAAAAACGAGCTGCTTGAGGGCGAGACCATGGACGTTTTCGCGGACGCTGCCGCCGATACCGTGACGTTTTGCGGCACCTGCGGCGGAACAGACCGTTTTACCGGTATGATAAACTATTAAAAGATACGGCGCGGCAAAGGATATTTCAGTCCTTGCTGTCGGGTCGTAAAAAGGGGAGATATGTTGTGAAAAAAAGCAGAATGGCGCTTATCCATAGTATAAGCCGGTCGGCAGCGGTGTTTTTCGACCTTTTGTTCACCGCTGTCTCGCTGACCTTTTGCGCGTATCTTACCGTTATCACATTGCACGCGTCCTACATGGCGCGTTATCTGTCGCTTTTTCTGCCTGCCGGCAGCACGGCGCCTTCGGCGGTGCTGACCGCATGCCTTGCTGTCTGCGGCGCGGCGGTGCTGTTTTATCCCGAAGGTAATAATTTCAAAAACGTGATAGTGATAATTTATTCGCTGCTTTGCCTTGGCGGTGTGTTTTACTATGTGCTGTCACTAAAACAGATAACGCTTTTGCGGCTGCTTTTTGTGCCGGCGGTGCTTTACATCGCCGCAGCCGTGATAAATGCGGTGCTTTTGTGGACACAGGCAAAAGACGCGCAAAATATAAGTTGAAGCAATTTAGTTTTTCGCACAGCGGCAGCCAAATCTGCCGCTGTGTTTTTTATAGTTAAAAAATCTGATAAATTTTATTTGGCAGATAAAAAGATTAGAATGAAAGGAATATGGAACAATGAAAAAGAGCACACATTTAGTAGTCATTGGATATGATGAAATAGTTTCTAACAAATATACAGAATGTTTTGAAAATGCATTTAATAAGGGAATGATAAATGGATATACAATAATAGACTTATTATCGGAAAAAGAAAATATTGAATCGAGAATAAGAAAACAGTCTTTTCTTCCAGAAAAAGTATTGTATTTAGATAATATTAATTTAAGCGAAAAAGAGTGGTTTAACGAAGAATATTTTGGAAAAATTATTGATGAAATTATAAAAGAAAAAGGCAAAATCAAAATATATATTGCTACAGAAGTTAGATCACACGAGAAATATTTAAGATTTTGCGCAAAAAGAGGAATATCTTCATTGACAGAAAAACCAATATTTGCACCAATGACTAATGGTTGTTTTGACATTGAAAAAATTCCTACTATTATGAGAGAAATAAAGGATGACATTGCTAAGAATAATGCAGAGCATTCGATTATGACACTAGGTAGATATCATGCAATATATAATGATATTGTTATAAAATTCGTTAAGGATAAAGTTAAACAATTGGAAACTCCTGTAACATCAGTACATTTAAGACATGCAGGGGGAGTGTGGAATACACATAAAGAATATGACAGCAGGGAAGATCATCCATACAAATATGGTTACGGAATGCTTATGCACGGCGGGTATCACTATATTGATTTAGTATCACAATGTTTATGTGTAAATAAAAAACTATACCCAGAGAAAAAATTTGTTTTAGAAGTGTCTTCTTATGCTGCATTTCCACAAGATCAAAATGAAAGAATCGGAAAGAAAATTTCAAATAAACATTTAAGACAGTATATGTTGAGATATCTGGATATCATTACGACTGTTTCTTCTGTTATGCTGATTCGTTCAGGCACAGAAGAAAATCTGAACAAAAAGAAAGATTTATGGAAATATATTAAAAATGCAGATATAAATATTTATAGTAAATTAAGACTTGGAATCTTAGGAAGGGCAGTCAATCTTCC
>UQDO01000051.1 GCA_900539855.1 uncultured Oscillospiraceae bacterium | reverse complement strand
TTCCTAAATAACAATAGCCGTGTTGTAAACCACACGGAACGACACTTAAGGCTCGCTCCTTACGTCTGTCAATAAATTAAATCGTATATTTAAAGCAAATTTATGATTTTATTTTTTTGAATAATAACGGCAGAGCCCTGCCCCTGCCCTACGATGCAACAATCAGCTTTTGGGAACATTGAGGAACGACACTCAAGGCTCGTTCCCTACATCTGTCAATTACTTATACGAATACGCTTCACCTATAAACTAAAATTTATCTTTAATATACCGCAACATCAAAACCCCGGTGGAAACGGATGTGTTTCCACCGGGGTTTGTTATAACTGTAAACTGTGCTGTTATCAGCCTAAAAGCTTCAGAAGAACGCCTGCTGCAACTGCCGATCCGATAACGCCGGAAACGTTTGGACCCATAGCGTGCATAAGCAGATAGTTGTTGGGGTTTTCCTCACGTCCGACCTTCTGTGAAACACGGGCAGCCATAGGTACTGCCGAAACACCGGCGGAGCCAATAAGAGGGTTGACCTTTCCCTTGGTGACAACATACATAAGCTTTCCGAACAGGACGCCGCCTGCAGTTCCGATTGCAAATGCACAAAGTCCCATGGCGATTATCTTAAGGGTCGAGACCGTTAAGAAGGTCGAACCGGTTGTGGTCGCTCCGACTGTGAGTCCCAGGAAAATAACGATTATGTTCATAAGCTCGTTCTGAGCGGTCTTGCTGAGGCGGTCAACAACGCCCGACTCCTTAAACAGGTTTCCGAGCATAAGCATGCCGACAAGCGATGCAGCATCCGGAAGCAGAAGAGATACTATTATGGTAACAAGTATCGGGAATATTATTTTTTCGGTTTTGGAGACGTTCCTCAGCTGATCCATCTTGACTGCGCGCTCCTTCTTTGTCGTGAGGGCACGCATGATAGGCGGCTGTATGATAGGAACGAGCGCCATATAGGAATATGCCGCAACGGCTATAGGCCCCAATATCTGCGGAGAAAGCCTTGATGCTACAAATATCGCGGTAGGACCGTCGGCACCGCCGATTATACCGATCGAGCCAGCTTCGGCAGGGGTCATTCCGAGTGCCAGGGCACCGAGGAATGCCGCGAATATTCCGAGCTGTGCGGCAGCACCGAGCAAAAAGCTCTTAGGATTGGCAATGAGCGGACCAAAGTCGGTCATTGCGCCGACGCCGAGGAAGATAAGCGGAGGATAAATACCGAGCTTTACGCCAAGGTACAGAATATCGAGAATTCCGCCGTCGCGCAGGACATTTCCGGCAATTATGTGGAAGGAGCTCCCGTCAAATGTCCAGTAATCAAAGGCTTCGGCTACGCCACCGGTCACTTCCGGAATGGCCCATATTTCGGAATGATACATTCCAGCATGAGGCAGGTTTGCAAGCAGCATGCCGAATGCAATGGGCAGAAGCAGCAGCGGCTCGAACTGGAACTTCGGGTGAATGGCAAGGAACAAAAGTCCGCATGCCACAAGTATCATCACGCCGTTTTTCCAACCGTCGGCCGTGAAAAGAGCTACAAGACCGGAATCTTTTAAGATTCCCACAACCGTATTAAATATTTCCATATTGACACCATACTCTCTCTAATACTTGGGGCTTTCGTCAGAACGGACGGGTGTTGTTAAGCACGCCGGCTGTTTTCCATGCGCTGCGGACGCCTGTTGCCGCAGGTTTTACCGAGCGTATAACCGGAATTTTACCCGTGCCCTCATACATCATGGCTACGGCGGCTGAAATTACGGCAACCGTCTCATCGTCAACACCGTTTACGGGAGCCAAAGCCGCAGTCGCAGCCGGAGCACTTTTCTTCGGTACAGGCTTACTTTCGGTTTTGGGCGCCGCAGGCTTTGCCTTTTTGGGCTTTCCGGCAGTGCGGCTCATTATCGCACCGAATGCCGCTATTACAAACACGAAAAGGATGAGCATTGCAAAAACAATTATAAGTCCGCTCAAGGTAACCGTACCGCCGTATTGCTTGAAATTTTCGGCGACAGTGCCGCCTTTGACGGCTAAATTTAAAATATCAATCATAACAATTCCTCTTTTATTTTATGGGCAGAAAAAATTCCGAAATCAATAACATTATATCTCATTGCTCCGATTAATTCAATAGAAAATATGAAAGATTTTGAATATTTAAGGACTATATGTTGATATTTTCGGTGTCTTGTATCGAAAAAAACAAAATCATGCCCCGAAAAAGCAGAACGGGTAAAGGCATAGTGCCTTTACCCGTTTCGTTTTACAGATGTTTCCGCCAGGTGTTATGCTTTTACTTCGGTTCCGCCTACGGGACGAATGTTTAAAACATAGCACGAATCGTTACCAAACACCGATCTCATAGAAGTAAGATACTTTTCCAGAAGATCGTCGGGGACAAATGCCTGAATGGTTCCGGCAAAACCGCCGCCGTGCACTCTGTACGCTCCGCGGTCACCGAGCGTCCTTTCCGCAACGGCAAGGGCAAGAGACAGTCCCTGCTCTTTGGGGTTTGATGGCGAGTATACGTTCTGCAGATACTCAAACGATGACCTGCCCGATTCCTTGCATATAGCGAGAAAATCAGCGAACCTATCTTCTGTCAGAGCCTTTTTCTCGGCTATAGCGCGCTTGTTTTCGGCAAAGAAATGTATGGCTCTGAGCACCGCACGGTCGCCTGCTGCCTTTCTTACCGAGGCAAGGTCGGAATAAAATTCATCCTGACTGACATCGCGCAGAAACTGCTTTCCGAAATACTCAGATACCCTGCGGCATTCGATCGTTATATCGGCGTAGTCGCCGGTAAGATCGGCGTGGTTGCCGCCGGTGTTGACTATCACAAGGCTGTGCCCATGTGCGGCAAGGTCAAAAACGACCTTGTCAATCACAGGCTTTTGAGGGTCCAAAAAGTCTATTCCGGTAAATCCGCCGACCGAGCTTGCCATCTGATCCATCAGTCCGCAGGGCTTGCCGAAGTAAATGTTTTCGGCTCTCTGCGCTATTTTCGCGATCTCGACCGGATCGACGCTTCCGCTGTTATAAAGTCCCGACAGTATGTTGCCGATCAGTACCTCAAATGCCGCTGACGATGAAAGGCCGGAGCCTTTAAGGACATTCGACGTTGTATATGCGACAAAGCCGCCTATTGAGTATCCGTCCTTTTTGAATTCTCCGCACATTCCGCGGATGAGCGCAAGAGCCATTCCGTATTCGGTCTTTTTAGGGTCAAGGTCGGAAATGTTGAACGAATCCTCGTCGTAGCCTTCGGACTTTACCCTTACCGAGCCGTCGGATGTAGGTGCGACGACGGCAATGACATCAAGATCGACGCTGCCTGCCAGTACGCAGCCGTGCTGGTGGTCGGTATGATTCCCGCCGACCTCCGTACGTCCCGGAGCGCTGAACAGGCGCAGCCCGTCACGCTTTCCGTAGATAGCCTCAAAGCTGTCCACGGCAGCTGCGTAACGCTCTCTTGCCGCAGCCGAGTCGCGGTACATTTTCGAAAACGCGGCATCATATTTGCCGGAAAGTATATCGTGTTTAATATCTGCCATATCTGTCTCCTTGAAATGTGAAATTATTTCATAGCGTTTACTATAGCAAGAGTATCTTTGGCTATCGCAAGCTCCTCATTGGTCGGGATAACATAGACCTTGACAGAGGAGTCCTCAGTCGAAATCTCGACCTCTTCGCCGCGAAGTTTGTTTTTTTCGGCGTCTATCTTTACGCCCATGAATCCGAAGTGCGAGCAAACGTCGGCACGCAGCTCGGGGTCGTTTTCACCTATACCGGCGGTAAACACTATTGCGTCAACTCCGCCCATAGCGGCAATATACGAACCGATGAATTTTGTTATCTGATAGTGCTGTATTTCGCCTGCCAGCTTTGCATGCTCATTGCCTGCCTCGGCTGCCGCCGATATATCGCGGTTGTCGCTTGAAACGCCCGAAATGCCGAGCATGCCCGACTTTTTGTTGCACATGTCCGAAACCTCGTCCGGAGTCATGTTTTCCTTCTTGGCGATATAGGTAAGAGCCGAAGGATCAAGTGAGCCGGAGCGTGTGCCCATTACGAATCCGCCGAGCGGCGTAAAGCCCATTGAGGTATCAACGCATATTCCGCCGTCAACAGCGGTGATGGACGCACCGTTGCCTATATGACAGGTGACTATTTTAAGATCCTTTATATCCTTGCCCATTATTGCGGCGCAGCGCTCGCTGACATATTTGTGCGAGGTGCCGTGCGCGCCGTAGCGGCGGACCTTGTACTTTTCATAGTATTCATAGGGAAGACCGAATATATACGCCTTGGGCGGCATTGTCTGATGAAAAGCGGTGTCAAAAACAACGACCTGGGGAACTTTCTTGCCAAACACCTTCGTGCACGCTTCGATGCCGAGATAATGAGCGTGGTTATGCAGCGGCGCAAGCTCTCTGAGCTCGTCTACCTCTTTTGCAACCTCATCGGTCACAAGGCATGACTTGTTGAAATGCGTTCCGCCGTGAACGACGCGGTGGCCGATAGCGCCTATCTCGCTGTAGGAGCTTATGACCTTGGCATCGCTCTCGCAAAGTGCATACATAAGGGCATCAAAAGCCTCAGAATGTGTGGGCATGGGGCGCACTGCGGCATATTCTCTGCCGTCGGCTGCCTTGTGCTTGATCGCACTGTCTTCAAGACCGATCTTTTCGCAAAGTCCCTTTGCAATGACCTGTTCGTTGTCCATATCAATAAGCTGATATTTGAGCGACGAGCTACCGGCATTGACTACCAATATCTTCATATTTTACATCCTTTCAGATCCTGCCGCACTTTAATGTTGAAATTGTGGGCAAAACCGATTAAAATATTATCAAACGGATGTCAGATCCTGTTTGTCCATAGGATCCGACACAAATTATAATACAGCATTTGATTCAGTTTTTCAAGTGATTTCGGAAAGAAAGTGACAGTATGAAGGTCTCCGCAGTTATTGCAGAGTTCAACCCGTTCCATAA
The DNA here is from genome assembly GCA_900539855.1 of uncultured Oscillospiraceae bacterium. Classification (GTDB taxonomy): domain Bacteria; phylum Bacillota; class Clostridia; order Oscillospirales; family Acutalibacteraceae; genus UMGS172. Next base: position 5,303 of record UQDO01000051.1, on the reverse strand, counting down.
CGGACATGAAATGATTGCAAACGAAGCTAAAAGACGCGGTGCAGACGCCGTAATAGCCGTCATGAGCGGCAACTGGGTGCAGCGCGGTGATACCGCAATAATATCAAAATTTTCAAGGGCAAGGCAGGCTCTTTTATGCGGATATGATCTTGTAGCCGAGCTTCCCACTTCCTTTGCAATGTCGTCAGCCCAGCGGTTTGCGGCAGGCGGCGTTTATATTGCGAATGCACTTACGGCGGATGCGCTTGTTTTCGGTAGTGAGTGCGGAGATATCACAAAAATAATGAAAACGGTATACTGCACAAGGTCATCACAGTTCGAAAGGGCGGTAAAAGAGCTGCTCGGCACTAAAGAAACGCTTGCCAGGGCACGCGAAACAGCAGTAAATGAACTTTGCGGCTGTGGTGAGCTGCTGCGTTCGCCAAACGACACATTGGCAATAGAATATATAAACGCCGCTAAAGATCTTAACTCAAAAATGGAATTTGAGGCGATAAAAAGGGTGGGCGCCGGGCACGACTCCGAAACCGCAGCGGACGGCGTATGCTCTGCAAGCAGGCTCAGAAGCACCATATGTGACGGCAGGACTTCGGAAATGTTGGACTTCATGCCCAAAAATGCCGCCGGGGTGCTCCTCCGTGATATAGAGAACGGAAAGATATCGGATATAAAAAGAATAGAAAAGGCGATACTCATGACACTTAAAATGTCTGCGCCTCAGGAACTGGCGCTGCTGCCGGACATAAGCGAGGGGATAGAAAACAGGATATACGGCGCCGCCAGAATAAGCTCCACCCTTGATGAGCTTTATAAAAATGCAGCCACCAAAAGGTACACCAACGCAAGGCTGAGACGGCTCGTGCTTTCGGCTCTTTTAAGAGAAAAAAGAGAGGACCAGCCCGACGCTCCCCGGTATATAAGGATACTGGGACTGAACAGAACAGGGGCAAATGTACTTGAAAGGGCAAGAAAGACCTGCCCGGTACCGATAATTATGAGAGCGACAAGTCTTAAGGAATCAAAGGAATTTGACTTTGAATGTAAGGCAACGGAAGTGTACTCTTTGTCCCTTGCGGCACCGGATCCAAGCGGTGCCGAATACACGAACGGGATTATAGTAATAAAGTAAACAGATAAAAAAGGAACGGAGTGCGGTCAGCACTCCGTTCCTTTTACTGTTACTATTTTACCGAAGATTTGGACTGTTTTTTGGCTTTTGTTTCGCTCCAGACAACCCACAGCGGACCGGAAATAAACACCGATGAGTAGCAGCCGGATATGATGCCGAATGCCATCGGAAGTGCGAAGCTGCGAAGGGCAGTCACACCGAAGAATTCGGCAACCGCGACGACCGCGATGATAGCGACAAACGTCGTCACCGCCGTCATGACCGACCTTGCAAGGGTCTCGTTGATACTCTTATTGACGTTTTCTCTGACCGAAAGGGTCGGGAAGAACTTCTTGTTTTCACGGATACGGTCGAATATAACGATGGTATCGTTGAGCGAGTAACCGAGAAGGGTGAGCACTACCGCGAAGAAGTTGGTGTCAAGCTCAAGACCGAATATGGTCATTACAAAGAAGGCAACGATTATATCGTGCAGAAGTGCGACGAATGAGAACACGCCTGCCGATACACCGCCGATTTTGCGGAAACGTATTCCTATATAAAGTACAACGAACACTGCGGCAAACAGAACCGCAACGATACTCTTTATAAAGAACGACGAAGCAAGCGTCGGGTTTACCGTATTTGACTCGTTGAGCTTTACGGTGTTATCCGGATACGCGTCGGTAAGTATCTTTGTAAGTGCGGTCTGTACCTCGATCATTTTTTCGGAATTGGCATCGGTCGAGGTGTCGCTGTTGTCGGTGCTGTCGGTGCTGCTGTCATCGCTTGCCGTGGCAAGGAGCGATTTGAGCTTCTCCGCATCAGCCTCAGCGGTGATATCTCCGCTGAAGGTAAGAACCAGCTTTTTGCTGTTGCCCGAGAAGTCGGAATTCTGGGTGACTACCGGCTTTACTCCGAGCTTTTCGTTTACGGTGTTTGCAGCGTCGTCGGCATTTATGTCGCCTTCAAACGAATAGGTGAAGCGACTGCCGCCGGCAAAGGTGATATCCGACTTGACACCGCGTATGCAGGTGAAGACGATACCGACAATCAGTATGCATCCGGTGATGCAAAGCGACTTTTTGAAGAATTTGACAAAGTCGAACTCTTTGCGTTCCTTTTTGGGAGCCGAACAGTACATCCAGGGCTTGCGGAAAAATTTGAAACGGGATATTCCGCAAAGCATATAGCGCGAAGCTGTAACGCCCATGATGAAGTTGAATATAACACCGGTGATAAGAGTGTATCCGAAGGAATATATATTACCGGTAACAGATGCACTGAGGAAGGGGAATATAAAATTGAAGGCCTTGGAAAGTGCGCTGTCCGGAGTGCCGAATGCGGCAAGCAGAACCACCGCAACGATAACGTTGGTAAGGTTACCGTCAAGTATTGAGCTGAAGGCGTTGCTGAAGCCCTGTGACACGGCGCCGTCAATGGTCTTTCCCTTTTTGAATTCTTCCTTGATACGCTCGGCGGAAATAACGTTGGCGTCAACACCGAAGCCTATCGAAAGTATGATACCGGCTATACCGGGCAATGTCATTGTAAAACTGGGGATACCGGGGAAAAATCCCGAAACGCATGCTATCATACCGGCAGCCTGACCGAACAGAGCAATACAGGCAATAACACCCGGCAGACGGTAGCGGAATATCATGAGCACGCATATAAGAGCAAATGCCACGATACCTGCGATGAGCATGACCTTTAATGCCTGTTCGCCGAGCACGGGAGAAATGACCTGCAGCTTTGAATCGTCAACGGTAAGTGCAAAGGGGAGCGAACCGGCGTTGATCTTTGTTGCGAGGTCCTTTGCGGCATTGGCGTCTTCCATGCCGGTGATTATCGCATTGCCGTCACTTATAACGCTGTTGACCTGAGGAGCTGACAGAAGAGTATCGTCCATGTATATGGAAATGTAACCGTTCAGCTGTTCAGCGGTCGCCTTTGCAAATTTCTGCTTTCCGGCTTCGGTCAGCCTGAGCTGCACCACATACCCTTTTTTCTTCTGATCGTAGCCCGGAGACGCGCTCTCTATATCGTCCGAGCCCTGCAGGACGACGTCGCCTGTGTTGGTCTGACCTTTGTAGAAGGTGAGCATGGCAGTCTCGCCAAGCTCGTTTATGGCAGCGGTCGGATCATAGCTGTCATCATCCGACTGCCACGGGAAGCGGACTATAAGCTGATGGCTGTCATAGTCGGTATACACTTCATAGTCGGTTATGTTTTTGCCGACAAGACGGGTCTCGATTATGCTTTTGGCTGAGTCCATATCCTCGTCGGTGATTTCCGACTCCTCTTTATCGGGTGAAAAAATAGCCTCGACACCGCCGCTGATATCTATGCCCCAGCGGATATCCTCAGTGCCCTTTATGTATACCTTTCTTGTATCGCCGTAGTAATCGGAAATTCCGAAAAATGCGGCGAAGGAAAAGGCAAGCACAAGTATTGTGACAATAAAGAACGCCGGCTTGCCGATGCTTTTGTTATTGCGCTTCATCGCAAAACCTCCAGTTTATTATACGTCCCGATAAGGGGCGCTTCTGCATTAAAGGTCGGTCGCACCAACCCTATAATAAATAGATTATATAATTTTTTTGCCTTTAAGTCAATGCAAAATATGCAAAGTTTCGCATAATACTCAGTTTTTGCTGAGTATTTTCTCGAGACTCACCAGCTTTGTGACGGTGCACAACAGCTCGGTCGCGGTCTTTAGCTCGGCAGGAAGCGGGAATGACGGGGCAATTCTTATATTGCTGTCATCCGGATCGATACCGTAAGGATATGTGGCGCCTGCCGGTGTAAGGTTGAGCCCTGCCTGCTTGCAGAGGTATACGACGCGCTTCGCGCAGCCTCTTTCCACAAACATGCTTATGAAATATCCGCCGTTGGGATGGGTCCATGTGGCGATACCCAGTTCGCCGAGCTGCTGCTCAAGTCCGTCAAGCACGGTCTGGAACTTAGGCCTCATGGCTGCGGCGTGAAGCTGCATGTGCTCATTCACGGCGTCTATATCGGGGAACATTCTCGCATGGCGAAGCTGATTGAGCTTATCGGGACCTACGGTCTGATAACTCATTCTTTTCTTTATTGCGGCGACATTTGATTGGCTGCATCCGAGCGCCGCAACACCGGCGCCGGGGAATGTGATTTTTGAGGTCGATGCAAACAGTATGACCTTGTCCGGATCGCCGTTGCGTACACACTCGTCATATATATTGAGCAGGTGATCACACTCACCGAATATCGGGTGCACGGCGTATGCGTTATCCCACATTATGCGGAAGTCCTTTGCCGCCGGACGCATAGCAGCAAGGCGCTTTACGACCTCATCGCTGTATACTATGCCGTCAGGATTTGAGTATTTTGGCACACACCATATACCTTTTACCTTTTCATCCTTTATAAGCTCCTCGACCATATCCATGTCCGGTCCGTCAGCTTTCAGAGGAACGTTTATCATTTTGATGCCGAAGTGTTCGCATATCGAAAAATGCCGGTCATATCCCGGAACGGGGCATAAAAATTTAACGCCGCCCTGCAGCATCCAAGGCTTTTCGCCGCTCATTCCGTGCGTCATCGCCTGGCTTATAATGTCAAACATCATATTCAGTGAGGAGTTGCCGCCTACTATGACCTGATTCTCAGGCACCTCAAGTATCTGTGAAAACAGCTCCTTTAATTCGACAAGCCCGTCCAGTCCGCCGTAATTTCTGCAATCTATACCGTCGCGGTTGCGAAAGCCGTTGTCCCTGTTCACAAGATCAAGCACATCGGTGCTTATCGTCAGCTGATCGGGTCCCGGTTTGCCGCGTGACATATCAAGCTCAAGTCCCTTGCTGCAAAGCAGCTCATACGCCGCTTTTACAACGCTGTATTCCTTTTGTGCTTCCGCCTTTGAAAGCTCAGAGTATTTTACCATGTTTCATCACCGTACATTGTAGTATGTAATTGAAAGTGCCGACGTCGGATATACCGGTACCTAAACGTCTGTACCACCTACCTATTTTAATATATATGCGTTCCTATTTCAAGGATTTTTTTACATTTATACGGAACAAATACAAATAAAAGTGCCGTGTGACACAGCATATTGTGTATATGAAACGTATGTTTCTACAATTTATACAAAAGTGTAGGTTTGTCAATGATGTGTTACAGATTGGGAAAAGTAAATAAGACCTGTTTG
>UQDO01000050.1 GCA_900539855.1 uncultured Oscillospiraceae bacterium | reverse complement strand
GTCTAGGCAACTCTACCTTAACACAGGTTCGCTCTATTCGCTACTTCTATTTTTTTACTTTTTGTCACACATCATTGTAACACATACAGTATGTTTCTACAATTTATACAAAAGTGTCTTGACATAAAGCCTTTAAAGTAATAAAATATATGAGGATGTGCTCGGGACAAGCAGGACCTATTTGGCGAACGGTCCGGCTTTTGTCTGTTTACATACCCGGCGGACACGCGGCCGGTATATCCGTGCGCCTTGAATGTTTGTTTTTTCTATATCAACGCGGCGGGAACAACAGCGGTTAATATATAAAGGAGGTAACCCCATGATTTTTTATATCATTGAGGGAGCTGTGGCTCTTGTCGCCGCGATCCTTGCATTCGTGCTCGGCGTGGCACACCGCCGCAGAACCGCCGAAGCGGCAATAGGCTCGGCGGAGGAAGAGGCTACCCGTATTCTTAACGACGCTATGAAAAATGCCGAAGCCAAGAAAAAGGAAGCCATACTGGAAGCTAAAGACGAGATCATAAGATCGCGTAACGAAACCGAAAAGGAACTGCGTGAGCGCCGTTCCGAGGTACAGAGACAGGAACATAGAATTCAGCAAAAGGAAGAGGCAATAGACCGCAAGGTTGAAAACCTTGAAAACAAAGAAAACAAAATAGCGGAAAAGGCAAAGGTGGTTGACGAACGTCTGGCTGAGGCTGAACAGCTCAAAAAAAGCCAGTTCGATATGCTCGAAAAAATATCGGGCTATACTGCCGAGCAGGCAAAATCACAGCTGCTTGATCTTCTTGACGGCGAGCTGCAGCATGAAAAAGCGCTCAAAATTTCGGAGTATCATCAGAAATTCAAGGATGAAGCCGAGACCTACGCCAGAGAGATGATATCAATGGCTATACAGCGCTGCGCTGCCGATCATTCGTCGGAGGCAACCGTGTCGGTCGTGTCACTGCCCAACGATGAAATGAAGGGCAGGATAATCGGACGCGAAGGACGCAATATAAGAGCTTTAGAAACGGCTACCGGTGTCGATCTTATAATTGACGACACGCCCGAAGCCATAACAGTGTCAAGCTTTGATCCCGTACGCCGCGAAGTTGCGCGCATTGCTCTCGAAAAGCTGATAGTTGACGGACGCATACATCCGGCAAGGATAGAGGAAACGGTTGAAAAGGCAAGAGCCGAGGTCGATCGCACCATAAAGCAGGAGGGCGAAAGAGCGCTGCTTGAGGCAGGAGTGCACAGCATGCATCCCGAGCTTGTAAAGCTGCTCGGACGTCTGCATTTCAGGACCAGCTACGGTCAGAACGTACTTAATCATTCGCTCGAGGTATGTCACCTGTCCGGACTTATGGCTGCCGAGCTTGGTGAGGATGTCGCGCTTGCAAAGCGTGCCGGTCTGCTGCACGATATCGGCAAGGCTGTTGATCATGAGCAGGAAGGCTCGCATATACAGCTTGGCGTTGAGATCGCCAAGAAGTATAAGGAAAGCGAAGCCGTTATCCATGCCATACATGCACACCACGGAGATGTTGAGGCAAAGACGGTTATCGCATGCCTTGTTCAGGCTGCGGATGCTATTTCCGCCGCACGTCCCGGTGCAAGACGTGAGAACATCGAAAGCTACATAAAGCGTCTCGAAAAGCTTGAGGAAATCGCCAATTCCTTCAGCGGTGTTGAGTCGTCATACGCCATTCAGGCAGGACGTGAAATAAGAATCATCATAAAGCCGGAGGCTGTCAGCGACGACCAGATGGTGATTGTTGCGCGTGATATCGTAAAGGAAATAGAAAACAACCTCGATTATCCGGGTCAGATAAAGGTAAATCTGATAAGAGAAAACAGGGTTGTTGATTACGCAAAATAAATTATATGACAGGCGGTCGCCTTGGCGGCTGCCTGTGATTTTTAGGTATAAGGAGAAGGCTATGAGCAGTATAAGACTGATCACCGAACTTGAATGTAAAAGGCATTACGATATTATCGTTGCCGGAGGCGGCGTGGCAGGTGTGGCAGCCGCACTGACTGCGGTGAAGCGCGGAAAAAGCGTTCTGCTGCTTGAAAAGTCCAACATCCTCGGCGGACTTGCGACACTGGGGCTTATAAATCTTTTTGTGCCTATGTGCAACGGCAGAGGTAAGCAGATAATTTTCGGGCTTTGCGAGGAGTGGGTCAGAGAGTCGGCAAAATACGGCTACGAGACGATACCCGACGAATGGAAAAACGGTGAGCCGGATCATCCTACCGATGTGAGATATATACAGCGGTATTCTCCCTACATATTTGCGCTTCAGCTTACCGAAATGATAAAAAATTCAGGGGTCGATCTTCTGTTTGACTGCATAGCGTCTGAGCCGGTTATGGAGGGCAATGTATGCAAAGGAATTGTCACCGAAAGTAAATCCGGCAGAGAGTATTATGAGGCGGATGTTGTGATAGATGTCACGGGTGACGCCGATATACTGCGCCGTGCCGGTGTGCCGACTGTGAAGGGCAGGAACTATTACACCTATCTTGGCAAAAAGATAACACTTACCGATTGTGAAAAGGCTGTAAAAGCTCAGAGTATTGAAAAGGCATTCACAACCATTGCCGGTGGCTGCATAGACCTCTACGGCCACAACCAGCCTGCAGATAAGCCGATGTGGAGCGGATTGACCGTCGAGGAGGTCTCCGATTATCTCATCGACAATCAGCTGACCATGCTCGAAAAGCTGAAAAAGGATGACCGCAACAGCCGTGAGGTCGCCATGCTGCCGCTCATGCCGGATTTCAGGACCACATGCCGGATAGACGGCAATTATACCTTGAAAGAGTCGGATTGCTACAGGCATTTCGACGATTCGGTATGTGCCATAAACGACTTTGACCGCCGCGATTTTCTTTATGAAATACCGCTTCGGTCGCTCACAAGAAAAGAATACCCCAACCTCATAACTGCCGGACGCAGTGCCGCAGGGGAAGGGTACGCATGGGACGTCATAAGGGTAATACCGCCTGCGATACTTACCGGTCAGGCTGCCGCCGAGGCGGCGGTTCTTTCAATAGACCGAAAGCAGCCGATAGCGCTTGTCGATATAAAGGAGCTGCAGACAAGACTTGCAAACGACGACAATATAATGATACATTTTCCGGATGAGCTTATCCCTGCCGACAGGTCAGCCGGCGGTGAACACGTCGATATCGGTCATATATAATTATAAAAAAGTGAAGAAAGGGGCTGCCGCTCGCGATTCTTTCGCTCTTGCGACAGCCCCTTTTTTTTGTTATGCTGTTTTCGACTCTGTGTGGTATCCGACGGCAGCTTTCAGCGATTAATTTGATTCGGAAACGGCAGAGGCGTCATATGAAATGCTCAACCTTGATTCGGCACCGACAGTACCTGCTGCGCAATACAGCACAAGCGCAACGGTGACTGAATTATTGGCTCCGAGAGTGTTTGAAAAAACATATCCTGAATCAAGCGGTTTTGATTCGATAATATTTCTGACTGCGGAGCCTAAAGTTTCGTACGCAGCCTGAACGGGAACGATGTATCCAAACTCTGCGCTTCCTGCCGTACCTTCGGTCATTGTAAGCTTAAGCCGGTAATTTATGGGTGTTGCTTCGTGGTTTTCAATGTTAAAATACACAATTTTTCCGCTGTTGGACGGTATTCCGCTTATATCCTTGAAAGGCTCGTCATCTGTTTTCGGAACAGTCCAATCCGTATAGTTAAAGGAATACTTGAATTCTGTCATAAGTTCCTTTTTTGGGGCTTGCTCGGTTTGTCCTGATTGTTCAGATTGTGTCGGTGTTTCACCGGACTTCTTTGAGGAAGAGCAGGCAGCCGAGCAAAGTATCATGATAAAGCACAGCACCGCAGCTGCCGATCTTACAAAAATACCTTGTGTAGTTTTCACAGATTTCGTCTCCTTAATATATTGGTTGATTTTTACAAACGTATTTTTGTACATTATATATTTATTTTTCTTTTTTGTCAATATAAGATGCCGATGATTATCGCTTGGCATTTTTGATTTTCTCTCGGGGATTGATCGAGCAACTTGATGGGAGCAACAAATTCGGAAAATTTTTGCAAGGAATTCAGCAAAAAAATTGGTATTCTTCCCCTGAAAAGCAAAGAAAAGCACCGGAAAAAGCCTTTAATAGACTAATCCCGGTGAACTCTTCGCCCTCGCAATGCCCGTGCTCATAAGTTATTGCCCTTAATGGGTAGATGAATTCGGCGGTGCTTTTTGTCAGTTATAGCCGTAAATGTTTGCGGCGCGGAACATTTTTCCTATTTCCGTTCTTAAACACCTGTTTTCCGGCAGTTCGAGGTGTGGGTCGGTTTCGTGCAGCTCCTTTGCGGCTTTCCCGGCGGCTCTGAAAAGCACCATATCTTCCGACAGGTCGGCAATTTTAAGCTCAGGCAGACCGTGCTGGCGTTTACCCAGAAAATCGCCCGGTCCTCTCTGTCTGAGATCTTCGTCAGCCACTTTAAATCCGTCGGTAGTGCTGCAAAGGAATTTCAGCCTGCGACCCGTGTCGCCGCCTGTGACCGACGAAAGCAAAATACAGGTCGAACGATGCCTTCCTCTGCCTATCCTGCCGCGCAGCTGGTGAAGCTGCGACAGACCGAAGCGCTCGGCATTCTCGATGAGCATTATAACTGCGTTCGGAACGTCTACGCCGACCTCTACAACCGTGGTAGATATAAGCAGGTCGATATTTCCGGCGGCAAATTCGCTCATCACGGCATCCTTTTCCTTAGGTTTCATCTTACCGTGCAGCAGACCCAAGCGGTAGTCTTTAAATTCGCCGGTTTTGAGATTTTCGTAGTATTCGGTCGCTGCCGCAAGATCAATCTTTTCGTTTTCCTCTACGGCAGGACAGATGATATAGCCCTGCCTGCCGTCGTCAATGTGCTTTTTTATATAGGCATATGCGCGGCTGCGCTTGTCGGGCCCTATAAGATAGGTCTCTATAGGCTGCCTGCCGTTTGGCAGTGAGTCTATCACGCTTATATCAAGATCGCCGTAAAATATCAGCGACATTGTCCGCGGTATCGGTGTGGCTGACATGACAAGCATGTGCGGATTGCTCCCTCTCTGAGACAGCTTTGTGCGCTGCTCAACGCCGAAGCGGTGCTGCTCATCGGTCACAATAAGACCGAGATTTTTGAACCTTACATCGTCCTGCAGTACGGCGTGGGTGCCTATCACTATGTCGATCTCACCGCTTTCAACAGCGGCTTTTAGCTTAAATTTTTTGGACTTTGTGACCGAGCCTGTGAGCTGTGCTACCGATATGCCTTCTCCTTCAAAAAGTGTCGAAAGGTTCTTGAAATGCTGGGCGGCAAGCACCTCGGTCGGCGCCATAATGACCGACTGCCAGCCCTCCTTTGCGGCACAGAACGACAGCGCCGCAGCCACCATCGTTTTGCCCGAACCGACATCGCCCTGCACCAGCCGCGCCATGGGGCGCCCCGATTTCATGTCGGCAAGGCAGTCCTTTATTGCGCCTTTTTGCGCTTCGGTCAGCGTAAAGGGGAGGAGGCTTGCAAACTTTCCGATATCCTTGCCGCTGATAACTACGCCTGTAGTTTTGTCACGGCTGCTTTTCTGAAAAAGTATTCCACTCTGCAGAAAAAACAGTTCTTCAAATACAAGCCGTTTCCTTGCCGATGCGATTTCCTTTTCGGATGACGGAAAATGGATTGCTTGTAATGCAGGCATAAGCTCCATAAGACCGTATTTTTCTTTCATGGAGCACGGCAGCGGATCATTAAGCACACAGGATGCGAGCGCGGATTTGACGGCTTCTCTTATCACGTTTGAAGAAAGCCCTGCCGTTTGCGGATATATCGGTATTATGGTCTGATCGCTTTCGTCGTATATCTCAGGCGATGATATCTCACACGAAAACAGCGTTCTCACCACCTGACCGTAAAACAGGTAGCTTTTGCCCACAACTATTTTCCCGGCAAGATACTTATTATTGAACAGCGTTATTTCGGCAGTGTCGCTGCCGTCGTTCACGCTGAATTTGTAAAGTATCATGTTGCGTCTTATAAATGTCTCGCTTACCGGAGTACATACCCTGCACTTTATACAGCATGGACGGTCAAACGGTGCTTCAAACAGCTTTAAAGGATTCGTCCGGTCCCTGTATGCCCTTGGATAAAGACGCAAAAGAGCGCCGACATTAGTCACGCCGAGCTGCGAAAACAGCTCAGCGCGCTTTTCGCCGACGCCTTTTAAATATCTGATGTTGTCAGATGCATTCATATCATTCAACCGAAATGATGAAATAGTATACAGGCTGTCCGCCGTTCACAAGAGTGACTTCGACCGACGAACCTAATTTTTCTTCAAGCGCAGAGCTGATTTGTTCCGCCTGTTCCTCAGAGACATCGCTGCCGTAGATAAGTGTTACAAATGCGGTGTCTTTGTTTCCGAGGCTTTTTACAAGCCGCAGAGTGCACTTTTCAAGATCGGTCTCGGTAAAGGCAACTTTGCCGTTTGCAAGAGCCAGCAGCTCTCCCTTTTTGATCTGTTTTCCGTCAAAGTCGGAATCGCGTGCGGCAAAAGTTATCTGACCGGTCTGAACGTTTTCATAAGCCTTTTGCATTGCTATGGCATTCTGTTCGTCGTTCGCTTCGGGGTCAAATGCCAGCATGGCGGATATGCCCTGCGGAATGGTACGGGTGGGCAGGACTATAACCTTTCTTGTGCTGAGTGAAATGGTCTGCTCGGCAGCCATGATTATGTTTTTATTGTTGGGAAGAACGAAAACGGTCGAAGCCGGAGTTTTCTCTATTGCATGGAGTATGTCGTCGGTGCTCGGATTCATTGTCTGACCGCCGCTTACTATCATATCGGCGCCAAGATCGGCAAACAATTCATGCAGACCGTCGCCGGCAGCAACAGCTACAAAACCGACCGGCTTTTCGATCTCAACAGGAGCGTTGTCATAAGCCGCAGCTTCGGGATCCGCCTTGTTGGGAGCCTCGCCCTCAGCATCATGCTTTGCCCTTTCGTGCTGATCACGCATGTTTTCTATTTTTAAATTGACAAGCTGACCGAAGGTCAGACCTTTTTCAATGGCGTTTCCGGGGTGATCGGTGTGAACATGTACCTTTATTATTTCATCGTCGTCAACGACAACGACGCAGTCGCCTATGGTTTCGAGATAGGCTCTCAAAGCGGCAGGCTCGGCACAGTCTGTGGCACGTTTCACTATGAATTCCGTGCAGTATGTGTATGTTATATCAGCCTCGGTGCTTCCGGCAGCGTTACGCTTTTCGGCGGCAGGTGACGAAACTTCGGCACTTTGCGATTCTATCATCTTACCGTCCTTTATTACGGAAAGCATGCCTTCGAGTATGACCACAAAGCCTTTGCCGCCTGCGTCGACCACACCGGCTTTTTTGAGAACCGGCAGCAGCTCAGGCGTTTCGTCGAGAGCCTTTTTGGCACCGTCGAGCATGGCTTCAAAAACGGCTACAACGTCCTTGCCCTCAGAGACGGCGGCATCCGCGTATTCGGAGGCGACCCTTGCAACCGTAAGTATCGTGCCCTCGGTCGGCTTCATGACGGCATTATATGCCGCATCAACACCGAGCTTTATGGCGTCGCGCAGCGCCTCGGCGTCCATAAACTCTTTGCCCTTGAGACCCTTGGAAAATCCGCGGAAGAGAAGCGACAAGATAACGCCCGAATTTCCTCTTGCACCGCGCAGAAGCGCCGATGCGTTGACCGCCGCTACCTTTCCGGCAGTTTCATTGTCAAGCAATATCAGTTCTCTTGCGGCATTGCTGATTGTCATAGACATGTTTGTTCCGGTATCACCGTCCGGAACGGGGAAAACATTAAGCTCATCGACGCTCTTTTTGCAGTTCACGATGTTATTTGCACCGGACAGCAACGCGTCACGCAGTGTGTTTCCGTTTATCAAAACTAACAACTCCTTGGATCGCGGCAGTTACGCCGCCTGACTTTTCAATTATTCTTTGATTCCGTCAATGCGGACCGTAACTTTACCGACCGAGATCCCGGTCGCCTCTGTGACGACATACTTGACCTTTTCGGTTATGCTTTTTGCTATTGCGTTTATGTTCATGCCGTATGCCACAATAATGTGCAGATCGACATTTATAACGTCAAAGTTGCCGGATATTCTGACTCCGCTGTCGGTATAATCCCTCTTTGAAAACAGTCTGCGTATTTTCTGCCTGCCGTGCGGCGCCATTCCTGCCACACCGAAGCATGAGGAAGTCGCATTTCCTATGAGCTTGGCAAAATACTCATTTGACACGGTGATCGTGCCTGTTTTCGTTTCATAAGCGATCATAAATCATACCTCCGTTTGTAATGTATTATTTATTCATTATTCCTTGTATTCCAAAGTATACGTCGGTCACCGACGATACATTGTCAGCCTTTAAATATGATTTCGTAACGGTAACGCCCGACCGGTAGCATATCGGTATAATGGGCATTTCCGTATTGAAGGCGCTCAAAACATCGACAAGGGAGAGCTGACCGCCGTAAAAGCCTGCAACGGCATCAGCCACGGTTACTTCCGGTTCGGCAGGCTCAGCCGGCTCGGTCTGCTGAGGGGTATCCCCGGTATCGGTTCCACCGTCTGTGCCGGTTGCATTATCGTCAGCCGCAGGCTCGGCACTCTTTTCCTTTATACCGAAGGCAAGCGCGCCGCCCGGTGTGACCAGTTCGGTTATATCCATGTTGCCGAGAAGTTTTGTTTCGGCAATGTACAGATCAAAATTGCCGGAGGACAGCGCCGCGGTATAGCCGTCCCAGTCAAGCTCTTTGAGATTTATTTTAAAGCCTTCCGTTTTGAGCTGTTCCGCGATCATCCTTGCGGCTGCAAGGCGCCGCTCGTTTCCGCCGTAGCAGATAAAGCTTAGTGTCAAGGTCTTATTGCCGTCATTTACAAAAAAGCCCTCTGCATCTTTACTATTATAACCCAACTTATTCAAATAAGCAACAACATTTTGCGTATTTGTAGAAGGTTCAATATTCTGAAGTCCCTTGGCGTCCTGCCAGAGCGGATTGAATATACCGGTTGCCTCGGTTGCATATGAGAAATAGGCACTGCTGCAGATATTACTCCGGTCAAGTGCTGCCGACAACGCATAGCGCATCACGGGATCGGAAAGCAGCTCGTTTGCCGTGTTTACTCCCACATAAACTATGTTATTCAAGCCGACGGCGGTGGAGTTGCCGACCATTGACGGTATCTTTCCGTCTGAAAGATCGGTGCCGTATATACTGACGTTTCCGGCTTCGAGATTGTATTTTATGACCTCGCTGTCAGGTGCGTTTATAAGCGCAATGGTCTTGACCGACTGCGCTCCGGCAATGTGGGAGTCGTTGGCAGTCAGAACGCCTGCATCAAGATCGGGCACATACCTTCCCGAGCCTATCGGCGGCAGCAGTATGTTGTTGCTGTCGGTTAGTTTATCCGAGCCGGACTTTATGATCGGAAAATCAAGCAGGTTTGCAAAATAAGGATCGTCCTTTGAAAGCGTCACATTAATTGTACTTTTGCTGCCTGCTGTGAAAGATTTTATCTCGGCAAGCTGTGTCGGATACGCCGTGTCAGACGACATGGCGAGCTTGTACGAATAGACCACATCGTCGGCTGTGACGGCGGTGCCGTCGGAAAAGTATGCCGGGCGCAAAGTAATGACTGCGCTTTTGCCGTTCTGTTCAATACCGCCTGCCAACATGTATTCCGGCTGAAACTCAGGCGTCAGTCTTACAAGCGGATCGTATAAAAGATATGCAAGCTGTCTGTTCTGCAGCGACGCGGCAGTGTAAGGATTCAACGGATCGCTTCCACTGTACAGCAGACTGAACTGCTTTATCGCCTGGTCGTCGGCATTGTCGGGAGTCGACGGCTGAGGGGAACTGGCAAGCTGCCCCGGTGAGCAGGAACACAGCACCGCCGTTATAACAGCCAATATAATTAATAATTTGATTTTTTTCATTTATTGATCCTTCCGTAAGTTTTCAGATCATTTTCATTTACCGACAGCCGCTTTACGGTAAGCGCTTTGCCGGTTGCTTTGTTGATCGTGAATATAACGCAATCTATCCTGCATGGACCGTCAGCCAATTCAAATTTTACTGTGGCGTCCTCCCTGATCTTTCGAAGCGAAAGCTCTGTCTTTACACCGAGCACAGAGTCTATAGGTCCTGTCATCCCGATGTCGGTTATAAATCCGGTGCCGTTTTTCAGAATGCATTCATCCGCAGTGGCAACGTGTGTGTGCGTTCCGAAAACAGCAGAGACTCTGCCGTCAAGATATTCTGCAAGCACACGTTTCTCTGATGTGGCCTCGGCATGAAAATCAACAACGATGATGCCAATACCGTCGCTTTTGGCTTTTTCCACAAGCCTGTCGGCAGCACTGAACGGGTCGCCGGCTTCGGGCATATATACCCTGCCTATCAGATTTATAACTGCCACCCTTGTAAAGCCAAGATCGCAAACGGCATATCCGCTGCCTGCATCGGCAGTCATGTTGTGCGGTCTTGTCATAGAAGGATCGCTGTCAAGGCGGCTGAATATCTCACGCCGCTTTAAGGTGTGATTTCCCCCGGTGATTATATCGGCACCGGCAGCAAACAGCGCGTCGGCTGAACTGCCTGTAATGCCGTTTCCATCGGCAGAATTTTCGCCGTTTACTATGCAGCAGTCAATATGCTCTTTATGTTTTATAAGCGGAAGCGCACGCAAGGCAAAATCGCAGCCGATACTGCCGCAGACATCTCCCACGCATAGAATATTCATTATAATGACCTCTCCGGAAATATATACATTATTGTACCACGCAAATGTCAGGTTTTCAATTGTTTTATTTCACTTATATATATAATGTAAGAAAATGTGTAAAATATCAGGAGTATTATTGATTTGCAGAAAAAAATTCAAAAAAAGCTAAAAAAGGTGTTGACAAGAGGGGAGTGATGTGGTA
>UQDO01000049.1 GCA_900539855.1 uncultured Oscillospiraceae bacterium | reverse complement strand
GATTTGAACCTCCGACCCCACGCTTAGGAGGCGTGTGCTCTATCCAGCTGAGCTACTGAGACATTTATAAGTTTTATGCAATTTTCAAGGCTCGAAGGAATCGAACCATCTGCCGCTTAGGAGGCGGACGCTCTATCCAACTGAGCTACTGGCGCATATTTAATTTTAAGGGCGACCGCCCCTCTGGCGGGGAACGCTCTTGGTTCTCTTAGGAGGCGGACGCTCTATCCAACTGAGCTACTGGCGCATACAGCCTATATACTATACACCATAATCCGCGATTTGTCAACGGCTTTTAGGGCGACTGCCGGAATTTAATGCGGCTGTTTTGCATAATTTTACTAAGGACGGAGGGGAAATACAGTGGGGAGAAAGCTTAAAACCGACATGAAAACAAAATCCAATAAAATTAAATTTTTTGACACTCGCGAGACAGCCGGCGTAAAGGGCCCCGTCACGCACATCTGCGGTGACCGGCAGGCGTCGGTCGACGGCTGCTTGGGGGTTATCGATTACTATGAAAACATTATAAGGCTGCGTGTGCAAAGCGGTACCGTCACCTTCTGCGGCACGGGACTTTGCATGGAGGAGCTGACCGACACCTTAGCCGAAATAAGCGGAAAAATAGCTTCGGTAGCCTTTGAAACGGAGGGCGGAGCATGCTTATAACCTTACTCCGTTACATTTTAGGGTATGTGCGCTTTTCGGTTTCAGGCGATTTTCCGGAGCGCCTATTCAATCAGCTCGCCGCAAACGGCGTCAGCGTCTGGGATATGCGGCGCGAAGGCAAATGCATGGCCGCCTGTGTCAAGGTAAGGGATTATAAAAAAATGCGCCGTTACAAAGGCAGAAACAAGGTCAGAATCAGGGCAACGGAGCGCTGCGGACTGCCCTTTTTCATGCACAGGTACAGGCTGCGCGTCGGCTTTGCGGCAGGCGTGATCGTGTACGCGGCGGCACTCGTCTTTTTGTCGGGGCACATATGGAACGTAAAGGTGGTGGGTCTTGACAGAATTTCGGAGCCGGAAATACTGAACGCGCTGTCAGAGCTTGGACTGCACGAGGGCGTTCCCATAAGCTCGGTCGATCCCGAGGTGCTCAGGACGCGTCTTGCGCTCAAGGTCGACGGCATTGCATGGGCGTCGGTCAACATTGAGGGGGCAAGGGCTACCGTCAACATTTCCGAAAGCATCGGCACCGAAAAAACCGACCGCAGTCCCTGCGATCTCGTCGCTTCGACCGATGGAGTTATAACCGCAATAGAGGTCACAAACGGCAATATACTTGTGAAGGTCGGTCAGACCGTTGCGGCAGGCGACGTTCTTGTGTCGGGAATAACCGAATACAAGGACGGCAGCACGTTTGTCGGGCGGTCGTCGGGAAAAATCTACGCCTCGACCGAGCACACAATTTCCCGGTCGGAACCGCTCGAAAGAGAGGTCACGGTCGGGACGGGGCGCGTCAAAACGCGGCGTGTTCTGTCGTTTTTCGGGATCGATATTCCACTTTACTTAGGCTCTCTGGACGGCGAATATGTCGCGTCAAAAAATGTAAAGCGGTTTGAAAGCAACGGCATGTACATCCCGGTAATGCTGACCGAAACCACATTTTGCGAGGTGGAAAAAAAGACGGTCACCGTGGACACGGAAACGGCGCGCCAGATGGCGCTTGAAATGCTGGCGGCAGAGGAGGGCGAGCAGCTTAAAAACGCCGAGATACTGTCGCGCGAGGTGTCGTTTACCGAAACGGACGGGGGTGTCACCGCCGTGGCAAAATACTCATGCACAGAAAATATAGCAAATGTTGATTTATTATTGATTTATGAGGAAAAATAAGGTACACTATACTATGTGTAGGGACAGCACCGTCCGGTGCCCAGTCGGTTTTTACACATCGGAGTGATTTTTTGGCTGAACAGATAATAAATATCGAGCGCATGGAGCAGGTCGTGGGGCTGTTCGGAAACCTTGACGAAAACGTCAGGATGATCGAGAGCGAGCTTTCGGTCAGCATCAGCTTCCGCTCGGGAGAAATAAGGATATCGGGCGAAGCGGAGAACGTCATGAGAGCCGCAAGAACGGTAAACGGTCTTTTGTCGCTGCTTAATAAGGGCGAAACGCTGACCGAGCAGAGCGTCAGGTACGTCATGTCGCTTGCCTCCGACGGCGACGAGGCAGGCATCGAAAAGCTGTCCGACACCGATTGCATATGCATAACGTCAAAGGGCAAACCGATAAAGCCCAAGACCATCGGTCAGAAAAAATACGTCGAAGCCATAAGGGAAAACACCGTGACCATCGGTGTGGGACCGGCCGGAACGGGCAAGACCTATCTTGCGGTTGCAATGGCGGTCGAAGCCTTCAGGGCAAAAAACGTCAACCGTATAATACTGACAAGACCGGCGGTCGAGGCAGGCGAAAAGCTGGGATTTCTGCCCGGCGACCTTCAGCAGAAGGTCGACCCGTACCTGCGGCCGCTTTACGACGCACTTTTTGACATGCTTGGAGCGGAAAATTTCCAGCGCTGCCAGGAGCGCGGCGATATCGAGGTAGCTACGCTCGCCTACATGCGCGGCAGGACACTTGACGACAGCTTTATAATACTTGACGAGGCACAGAACACCACCTCAGAGCAGATGAAAATGTTCCTGACAAGACTGGGCTTCGGCTCAAAGGCGGTCGTGACCGGCGATATCACGCAGATCGACCTGCCCGACGGCAAGCGTTCGGGACTTAAGGAGGTCTTAAACATTTTAAAGGATGTTGACGATATCGCGATAGTGCGGTTCGGCGAACGGGATGTTGTGCGGCACAGGCTTGTGCAGCAGATAATAAAGGCATATGAAAAATATGAGGAAAGGAAGCAGATGAGGCAATATGGACAAAATAAAAGTAGTGATAACAAATAAGCAGAAAAAAGAAAAGATCCCGACCGGGATCAGGATGCTGGTGCGCCGCGCCTGCGCGGCGGTGTTGACCGGCGAGGGCTTCGGGCATCCTGCCGAGGTCGGTGTGACCTTTGTTGACGACGAGGAGATACATAGGCTCAATAAGGAATTCAGGAATGTTGACGCAGCGACCGACGTGCTGTCGTTTCCGCTCGGAGAAAACGGCGTTTACGACGATGACCCCGAGACCGGCGCCAAAATGCTGGGAGACGTTGTGATATCGGTTGAGCATGCCGTAAGGCAGGCTGAGGAATACGGTCATTCCTTCCAGCGTGAAATGGCTTTCCTGACCGTACATTCAATGCTTCATCTGTTGGGATATGACCATGTAAACGGCGGCATCGAAGCTGCAACAATGCGAGAAAAGGAAGAGGACGTCCTGCTGAAGATGGGACTGACCAGAGAGGTCACCTTTACCGAGTAGGAGAAACAATAATTTATGAACAGCAATAGCGGAAACGTCGAGCGCTCGGCGTTCATAGCGGTGGTGGGCAGACCGAATGTCGGTAAATCATCGCTGTTAAACAGGATAATCGGGCAGAAAATAGCTATAGTCTCAAACAAGCCGCAGACCACGAGGACGCGTATAATGGGCGTGCTGACAAAAGGCGAGGATCAGCTTGTCTACATCGACACGCCGGGCTTTCACAAGCCGAAAAATAAGCTGGGCGAGAGCATGATGCGGTCGGTGTCGGACGGCATGTCGGGCGTCGACGCGGTGACCCTCGTAGTAGAGGCGGCGCCGAAGTTCGGATTTGACCCTGACAACCTTCCGGCGGCTGAAGTGGCGCTCATCGAAGAATTTAAAAAGAGGAATCTGCACGCTGTGCTCGCCGTGAACAAGACCGATCTTCTGGCCGACAGGACGGAACTGCTGTCGGTAATATCGGCATACAGCAGGCTGTACGATTTTGACGCGGTAGTGCCGGTCTCGGCGCAAAGCGGCGACGGCGTTGACGAGCTGGTTGCCGAGCAGCTGAAGTTTTCAAAGCCTGCTCCCCACTTTTTTGACGACGGTGATACCACTGATCAGGCAGACAGCGTAATGGTCTGTGAAATGATACGCGAAAAGATTCTGCTTTTGCTGGATAAGGAGATACCGCACGGCACGGCGGTCGCACTTGAGCGGTTTTTCGAGCGCGACACGGCGGCAGGCGATCCGATCATAGAGGTCGATGCGGTCATATACTGCGAGAGAGAGTCGCACAAAGGTATTATAATCGGCAAGGGCGGAGCGATGCTCAAAAAGGTCGGCAGCCTTGCCAGAGCGGATATAGAGGAATTCTTCGGCTGCAAATGCAACTTGAAGCTGTGGGTCAAGGTTAAAGAGGACTGGCGCAACCGTGCCGGACTGATCCGGTCTTTTGGTCTGGATCAGAAGTCGTAAGTTCACGACAGACAAAACAATTCTTAGGAATTTGCCGACGGGCACCCCGTCGGCTTGTTTTATGCACATATTGCGATAAATTTTAGAATTTCAATTTTAAATGTCGTTTCCTGCGTCAGGCAATTAATTATACGAATGTTTTTCACCGCTCGACTAAAATATATAAATTCAACGGTGCCGGTGACGAAAAAAACCGACCTGCTGTCCGGGTGACTGCTGTCATCCGCACGGCTGGTCGGTTGATTATTATTGTTTGCGGTCGGGGTCGTTCAAGGAAAAAGACTCCCTGACGTCACATTATCCGTGGCAATGCTCGCACGAATCGCAGTCGGGAAACTGCGAATGGTCGTATTCTATGCCGTTTTTGTCGTAGTAATCCTTGACGGCTGACTTGATTGCCTCCTCGGCAAGCACCGAGCAGTGCATCTTCTGCGGCGGCAGACCGTCGAGCGCCTCGGCGACTGCCTTGTTGCTCAGCTCCAACGCCTCTGACAGCGGCTTGCCCTTTATCATTTCGGTAGCCATTGAGCTTGATGCTATTGCAGAGCCGCAGCCGAAGGTCTCAAACTTGACATCGGTTATGATATCGTTGTCGATCTTTAAATATATCTTCATTATATCGCCGCATTTTGCGTTGCCGACCTCGCCCACGCCGTCGGCGTTCTCAATGATGCCTACGTTGCGCGGATTTGTGAAATGATCCATTACCTTCTCACTGTATAACATATTTTCTTCTTCCTTCCTTGAGATCTCTCCAAACCGGTGACATGTTCCTCAGATATTCAACCACCTCGGGAACTTTTTCGCAGATGTACTGCATTTCCTCAGGCGTGTTGTATTCGCATATAGAAAGTCTTAACGAACCGTGCGCTATTTCATGCGGACGTCCTATCGCAAGCAGTACATGGCTCGGATCGAGCGAGCCTGATGTGCATGCCGAGCCGGACGATGCGCATATTCCCTTCATGTCGAGAAGCAGCAGCAGCGACTCTCCCTCAATACCCTCAAAGCAGAAGTTGACGTTGCCGGGCAGACGGTGTTCCTTGTCTCCGTTCAATATGCAGTGCGGCACCTTTGACAGCCCCTCTATCAGCGTATCGCGCATGGCGGTCACCTTGTCCGAATTTTCGGCAAGGTTTGAGACAGCCTCTTTAAGCGCTGCCGCCATACCCACTATGCCGGGGATGTTTTCGGTTCCGGCGCGCTTTCCGCGCTCCTGAGCACCGCCCTCGATTATATTGTGGAGCCGGATGCCCTTCTTTGCATATAAAAATCCTACACCTTTAGGTCCGTGGAACTTGTGCGCAGACGCCGACATCATGTCGATATTCTGCTCCTTGACGTTTATGGCGATGTGCCCTACAGCCTGTACTGCGTCAGTGTGGAACAAAACTCCCTTTTCGCGGCAGACAGCACCTATTTCCGCAATAGGCTCTATGGTGCCTATCTCATTGTTGGCATACATTATGGTCACAAGCGCGGTATTGTCGGTAATGGCGTTTCTTACCTCGTCGGCTGTTACAAGACCGTTTTCATGCACATCGAGATATGTGACCGAAAAGCCCTCCTTTTCCAGCTTTTTAAGGGTGTGCAGCACCGCGTGGTGCTCAAACGCTGTGGAGACTATATGGGTCTTTCCCTTTGCTTTGCCTTCCATTGCCGCCGACACTATCGCCTGATTGTCTGCCTCGCTGCCGCCCGATGTGAAATATATTTCGCCGAAATCGGCACCGATACATTCGGCTACGGCACGTCTTGCCTCATAAAGCGCCTCAGCCGCCGCCTGCCCGACCGAATGAAGGCTGGACGGATTGCCGTAGACCTCCTGCATATAGGGCATCATGGCTTTAAGAGCCGTATCGCTCAGTCTTGTTGTTGCTGCGTTGTCAGCGTATACTGTCATTTCATCATCCCGTTTATATTAGTGGTATTAAACATTTTTCGACACTGCGGATTATAACATTTAGAGCCCGACATGTCAATAGTGTATCCCCTTTATAGCGGTAAAATCAGTGGGTTTTAAGTAAAATTAAAAAAATTTAGCGCTTTACCTCAAAAAACTCTTGCATATTTAAACATACTGTGGTAACATTTTATACAAACAGAATAAAGGCTAAATGAAACACGCAGGAAATTACGGTTTATACCGTTCCCGAAGGAGTAACACTCTCAGGTACCGCAGGCGCGGTGAAACTGTGTGCGGATAGCGCTCCGGAGAAATCCGATATCGGATGCCGAAGGTGCAAGGCTGCGTTTTCGCGGTCAATCTCTCAGGCAAAAGGACGGAAGCATTTTTCACGCGGGTAGTGCCGCGTTTTATGCGTTTTATTCGGAGCCGACGTTTTGCGTTTGGCTCTTTTTTGTTTCCATTTTTATTTTGTGAGGCGATTTTTATGTGGGATGCTTTTATTGAAGCGGTCACAAAGGTAAACGATTTTGTCAACGGTGTCGTATGGGGCTGGCCGATGGTCATAATGATTCTGGGCGTCGGTCTGCTGCTTACCGTGCGTACAAAATTTTTGCAGGTGCGGAAGTTCGGTGAGTCTATGGGCTCTACCATCGTTCCTGCGGTAAAAAGCATCAAGGGTAAAAAGGGCAGGAAGCGCGACAAAAACTCGGTTTCGCAGTTTGAGGCGTTTTCAGCCGCCATCTCGGGCACGGTCGGAACGGGCAACATCATAGGTGTCACCTCGGCAATACTTACCGGCGGACCGGGTGCCGTCGTTTGGATGTGGATATCGGCGTTCTTCGGCATGGTCACAAACTATTCCGAAAACGTTCTTGGCCTTTACTACCGCAAACGCGAAAAGGACGGCAGCTTCAGCGGCGGCGCGTTCTATTACATAGCCTACGGTATAAAGCAGAAATGGCTCGGCATGATAGCGGCAATCTTCTGCCTGCTTGCCGCAGCCGGAATGAGCGGTGTACAGAACAATAAGATAGTTGGTTCGTTCACGTCGGTCATAGGAAACGACGCGACATGGATAAAGCTCGTAATAGGCGCAGTCGTGGCGTTTTTCGCAGCAATCGTAATAATCGGCGGAATCAAGCGTATAGGCAGAATAGCGTCCATGCTGGTGCCTTTTATGTCGCTGCTCTTTATTGCAATGGCGCTTGTCATAATCGGCATGAACTGCTCGGCTATCCCGGAGACCTTCAGTCTCATTTTCTCAAGCGCGTTTTCAGCCAAGGCAGTTGCCGGCGGTGTCGGCGGCTTTATGTTTAAAGAGATAATCAAAAAGGGACTTGCAAGGGGCGTTTTCTCAAACGAAGCCGGTCTCGGCTCATCTGTCATAGCGCACTCGGCATCCGAAACGCGCGAGCCGGTCAAGCAGGGACTTTGGGGAATATTCGAGGTGTTTTTCGATACCTTCGTAATATGCACACTGACCGCGCTTGTCGTGCTGACCTCAAATATAGGCAGCGGAGCATATGATAACGGCAGCTTCTTCGGCACGTTTGACGCAGCCGGAAAGTTTGTCGGAGCGTCCGATACGGCAACGTCGCTCGGCGCATTTTCCGGCAACCTCGGCGCCTTCGGAACGGTTGCATTTCTCATAATCCTTCCGCTTTTCGCGTTTACAACAATACTCGCATGGTCATACTACGGCGAAAAGGCTGTTGACTTCTGCTTCAGGGGGCTTTCCGATAAGAAGCGCAAAATACCCACAATGATATTCAAGGTGGTTTATGTACTGCTTATAGTTTTTTCATCGGTCATTAGCTCTGATCTTATATGGGCGCTTGACGACACTTTCAACGGACTTATGGCACTGCCGAATCTTATTGCATTGGTTTTTCTGTCGGGTCAGATCGTAAGGATCACAAAGAACTATTTCGACCGCAAAAAGGGCAAGGATGTAGAGCCGATGCTGTCAGCATATCCCGAGCAGAACGAGCAGTTTAAAGAGGACATCAAAAACGGCGATAATGCAATAGCTTGACGCATGCGGCTGTGACTCTTACACAACAGAATCTTGTGACCCGGAGGCTAAGGTGTTTGCACCTTTGCCTCCGTGTCGTTTTGACCGGTAAATCGGCTTAATATGAAAATTATTTGTATAATCAATTGTCAGACGCAAGGTGGAAGCAACCTTTCAGCCGCATTTCATGATCATAGCATATAGCGGTAAATTTTAGTCTGGCGGTATAATAAATATATTGACGGACTTAAATAGCAGGGGCTGTGGCACATTCTCTTGTCAGCACATTCTTTGCACATGCAGCCGGGAAGGCAAAAAATGCGGTGCTAATGTCCCGGCGGAATTCGACTTTGGGCTTTTAGATAAAGATAAGCAGCGGTCAAAGCCGCTGCTTGAGCGTGTCGAAAAAGTCGACACGCTTTTGGACGGGAATGCCGCTCGCTCGAAAATCAAAGATTTTCGGACTGCGCTCTATCCCCGCCAATACCACCCCAGTGTCCTTGAAAAACCGCTATATTCTGCGGTTTTTCGCTTACAAGGTGTTTTTCCGCCGCGCATGTCAGCGGAAAAACAGAAAATGCAGCATAACCGACGAAAGAGTAGACTTTGAGGTTTATCGACAGACTGAAGCAGCGGTCAAAGCCGCTGCTTACATATAATTTTAATATTTAATTTTGTTCTCGGCTACGTTTTTAAGGTGAGCGCCATAGGGGCTTTTGCCGTATTTGGCTGCCGAGTTTAGCAGCTTCTCTTTATCAATCCACTTGTTGCGGTAGGCAATTTCCTCAATCGCTGCAATTTTTATGTCCTGACGGGTCTCTATAACCCTGACAAATTCCGCCGCTTCACTCAAAGAATCTATCGTCCCGGTATCAAGCCAGGCAAATCCGCGTCCAAGCGTTTCAACGTTCAGAGAGCCGTCTTCCAAATACATGCGGTTAAGATCGGTTATCTCAAGTTCGCCCCTTGCCGAGGGCTTTACCCTCTTCGCAAATTCGCACACGCGGTTGTCGTAAAAATAAAGTCCTGTTACGCAGTAATTCGATTTGGGATTCTGGGGCTTTTCCTCAATTGATATTGCCTTGCCGCTCTCATCAAATTCGACTATGCCGAAGCGCTCGGGATCGTTGACGTAATAGCCGAATACCGTGGCGCCGTTGTCCCTTGCCGCAGCAGAACGGAGCATTTTGGTAAAACCGTTTCCGTAAAAAATGTTGTCGCCAAGGATCATGGCGCAGCTGTCTCCGTCTATAAACTTTTCGCCTATTATAAACGCCTGTGCAAGTCCGTCCGGAGAGGGCTGCTCGGCGTAGGAAAGATTTATGCCGTAGTCCGAACCGTCGCCCAGAAGCCTTTCAAAGTTGGGAAGATCCTGCGGTGTGGAGATTATCAGTATGTCCCGGATCCCTGCCAGCATAAGGGTAGACAGCGGATAAAATATCATCGGCTTGTCATATACCGGCAAAAGCTGCTTTGAAGTCACCATTGTAAGCGGATAAAGACGTGTGCCGGAGCCGCCGGCAAGAACGATACCTTTCATTATATATTCCTCCTATTAATTACTGGGCCGAGCCAGCCGATCTCTGCGAGTTTGCCTTTTCCAGCATGTCGGCTGTAAATTCGGTCAGATATGCCTTGTTTATTACAACGTCCTTGGTCGGCTTATCATTGCCGTCAACTTCGACCGCAGCGATGCTGTCCACAACATCCATGCCGATCACGACCTGTGCAAACACCGAATGACCCTTTCCGGTTTTCCATGCGCCGTCAAGGGTGATGTTTCCGCCGTAGGTCTTATAAAGCTGCCAGACCTCGTCGGGCACTTTGCTGCTTATCAGATAGTTCTTACCTATAAAATCCGTAATGTATTCCTTAATAAAGGTCTCGGAATCCGGGTATTTTGCCGTGAAGGCGGCGCCGTACTGTGCCGCAGCCTCGCTGTACTGTGCGGCAAGGGTGGATTTGCTGTTGATATAATATGCGTTGTAAAGCTTGTCAAAGTCAAGATCCGACTTTGTCTGCGCCGTTTTAGCCTGATTTATGAAGAACTGACTGCCGTTTGTGTTAACGCCGGAGTTCGCCATTGATACGGAACCGCGCAGGTTCAGAAGATTTGCGTTGAATTCGTCCTCAAAGCTTTCGCCCCAGACGCTTGCGCCGCCGGCGCCGGTGGCGGTCGGGTCGCCGCCCTGTATCATAAAGTCGTTTATGACCCTGTGGAATTTGATGCCGTTGTAATAGCCCTGTTCTATAAGACCGGTGAAATTCGTTACGGTTATAGGTGCGCTTTTCGGGAAAAGGCGCATGATTATCGTGCCCATCGTGGTCTCAAATACCGCTACGGTCTCGCCCACGGCAGGAGCCTCAAGCTGAAATCCCGCAGCATCATCGGTGCGTGAGCCGTTCTCACCCACGGCGGTATAAGCCGGCTTCTGGGGTGTGGAAGCGGAGGCTGAACCTGACGGATTGCTTTTTGTACCGTCTGATTTGCCGCCGCACGAGCACATCATGAGCAGCGATATCAGGCACATTATAAATGACAGTATCCTTTTCATTACGGTTATCCTTTCGATTTTAAGCGTTCTTTATGTCTATAGACAGTATCTTTACGTCGTCGAGCGGCTTGTCCGCGCCGTCGGTTTTTACGGCGGCGATCTTTTTCACGACGTCCATTCCGTCATAGACCTGTCCGAACACGGAATGTTTGAAATCAAGCCACGGCGTGCCGCCGACCTTTTCGTATGCGTCGATCGTGTGAGAGGGGAAACCGCGGTCGGTCAGCTCGCGCATCTGGTCAAGCATGCCCTCTGGCACTTCGGACGCTTCAACTATAAAGAACTGGCTGCCGTTTGTGCCGGGACCGGCGTTAGCCATTGAAAGTGCACCGCAGAGGTTGTGCAGGTCGGGATCAAACTCATCGGCAAACGGTCTGCCCCATATGCTCTCGCCGCCGCAGCCGGTAGCGGTCGGGTCGCCGCCCTGGATCATGAAATCCTTTATAACGCGGTGAAAGACTATGCCGTCATAGTACCCGTTTTTTGCGTGTGTTGTAAAGTTTTCAACCGTTTTAGGTGCCTTTTCGGGGAAAAGGCGTATTGAAATATCACCCATAGAGGTGTGCATGACCGCTGTGACATCGCTTTGTGCCGGCATATCCAACTGATTAAAACTCATAGAAAATCTCCGTTTCCGCCGTTTGTTCACACCATTGAAGAAGTCAAAGACAAACGGCAATAAAATAACAATTATATTGTATAATACTTTCAGCCATTTTACAACCTTAAATTTTTAAAGCACAAAGAGCAAAAATGTATGTGTTAAAATGATGTGACCCAATAAAAAGAGAAGTTAACTTCCAAATAT
>UQDO01000048.1 GCA_900539855.1 uncultured Oscillospiraceae bacterium | reverse complement strand
TGAAGCATTGCTCAAAACGGTTTGGAATAGCCCTTTACTCATTTTCAAACGGTTATTGCCCATCGCTTTCAGATATGACAATAATTGCAGAAAAAAAGCCAGCTATCATTAGGAAAATTCCTACGGCTATAGCAACACCATAACCCGTACAAAGAATACTTCCAGCGAGAAACAACGTCTCACATAGTTCTTGTGATCTCACACTTCGCATCGCGTTTGCACCTAGACGCTCGCATCGATGACTTTGCCACCGCTTGCTCTGAGCCAACGTTTATTAACAGTTGCATAGGAAACCGATAACTTACCAGAAAGGTCAAAACCGACGCTCTCTACTTCAGCAGTCACATATAGTGCGAATGTTTTATAGTTATGTTCATAACTGCCAATGATTTTGCATTCTGGTGTTCCAGATACACCGCTCTTTTTCTTTACATGTATCGTAATTCGCCCTTCATGTGCCGCCGCTTTAGGGGCGCTATTAAAGTTTGTGGTATCGGTCACATTAAAGGCCACTCCCTGAGCGTCTTCAAAGCGTTTTGTAATTTTGGAATCTGACGGCGTATGATTTCCAGTATCATCAACATATCCAGTGAGGCCGCCTCCGTTGTTCCATGTTTTGGCAAATGACTTGTTGATATAATAATCAAAAATCTGCGGATAATAGCTTCCTCCAATGTTAAAGGTATTAACGAAGTCATATATACTCTTGTATTTTGTTACTATTTCGTATATAAATTCCAAATCTGTACCTTCAAACGCTGCGCTAACAAACTCGCCTGCAACATTTGTTAATAGACCACCTTTTCTTGATTTTAGCATTAAAACTGTCAGCTTCATCCAAGCGTTATGGGGCAGTTTATTTATCACAATATCAACCGCATCGAAAATTAATTTTTCGACAAAAGAACGTGCAATTTCTTTGAGTTGTTCAGTAGAGTAATCATCCCATATAAGGTGCATACCAAAAATGCCTTCGGATTCGGACATCACTGCTCGTGTATCGCTTAAATCGGTAGTTTCGTACCATGATTTTCCGTCGTCTGTACGTCTATAATGTCTTGGCTGTCTGCCAAACAGCATATAGAAAATCCGGTCTTTGTACGCAACCATTTGCGGCAAGTTGTCACTGTAGATCGTATTTGCATATGTATATACATACATAGCAACACCGTAAGGATCAATTGCATACAGCAATCGCATTTCGTCATCTGTGTAATTCCTAATTGTTGATGTAGACTGTTCGTTTTTATAATCAATAAAGAAGTTGTGATTAGCTCTTTCGTTGAGCGAATTACGTCCAATATTATCATCGTCGAAAACCATATCACGATTGATACACTTCCATGTCTTTTCCGTTTTGGTGAAATATACAGTATCATATTGATCTTCACCTGCATCATTCTTTGCCAGTACACCTTCTATGATTACTGATTCTATAACAACGTCAACAGATAATGTATCCTGGCAGCCGCCATCATATGCTTTAGCGGTAATAATGGCATTGCCTATCCCGTTAGCATGTATTCTACCATTAATTACGCTGACAATATTAGGATCACTGCTATACCATTTAACTTCTTTGTTCGTAGCATTTTCGGGATATACTTCAACCTTTAAATATCTGGTCTCTCCTATCGTCATCGCAGAGCTCTGCGGATTAATTACAACTGAACTTACCGGTATAGGTGTATTAACAGTCACAACACATTCACCGTACATCCCACTGTCGTCGATTGCTCTGGCGCGTATTGTTGTAGTTCCCACGGATATACCTGTCACAAGTCCGCAGTTTCGGCTTACCGTTGCAATACTTGGATTGTCACTTTCCCAAACCACCTCACGGTTAGTTGCATTTTCAGGATTCACTTTTACTCCAAGCGAAATTTCTCCTCCTACCCCAAGTGTTGTGTTGCTTGCAACAATTTCAATACACTCGACCGAAATAATAGGTGTGACATTTATATAAAAAGCACCGACCTTATCTCCATAAGCCTTTACAGCTATATAATATGTGGTTCCTGCATCAAGCATCATACGTTTCCTGAAATTAAGTGCTGCACCACTATCGTCATCCTGACCCAGAAGTTCACCCTGTCGGTTATATATACGTCCAACTGTGTCAGTATTGCCTGTAGTCTGTATTACATATTCCCTTGTATACTGCGGTGTAAACTTAAACCAAACCTCTGCTCCAGCACATCTTACGCTACCGTAATAGCTGCTGTTCGGTACAATATTCATAGCGGATTTCATTCCTACGAACGGATATTCTGGCTCTGTAGGTACAGCATCATATCCCACATATATGCAGAAATTTCCAAAGGATTCAGGCGACTTGGCTGTAGTTAAAACATAATAAGTTTCTCCGTATTCAAGATATGCACTTATATAATACCCGTAGCCGTCATAA
Organism: uncultured Oscillospiraceae bacterium; assembly: GCA_900539855.1. Taxonomy (GTDB): domain Bacteria; phylum Bacillota; class Clostridia; order Oscillospirales; family Acutalibacteraceae; genus UMGS172. Next base: position 9,552 of record UQDO01000048.1, on the reverse strand, counting down.
CCAGCTGTGTTTGATGCAATAACTGAACCATTGCTGTCATAAAGTCGTCCCGTCAAAATAACAGGACCGCTTGTCCTGATATTATACTTTCCAGAGCCACCATTTTTATGGGCAGCGGAAGCATTTGCAGTAAACTTATACCATTTTTCTGCTCCATAGCAGCACAAGCAGTTGTTTTCCCATGACAGCAGCGGCAGGTGATATGCCGTCTGCATCGTATTTGAATTATCGATGCAGCTTGAACCGCCGGAGCTACCTGTACTGCCGCCTGAGGATGAACCGATAGTGTAATCTACCCTCAGTTCATAATTGCCGGTATTGTTGGCAAATGCTTTGACCTTGATGTAATACCTGCTGCCGGTCGTCAGCTGTCTTGTTATTTTGAAATTGTGGTTTCCGTTTGAATCGTCATTGCTCGCAAGCAGCGTTCCGTTGGCGTCATAAAGATAGCCTACTGTATCAAGCGAACCGGAAGTATAAATAGTATATGTATCCGCCTCTCTGATACTTGCGGTAAATCTGTACCACTGCTCAGCGCAGGGGCAGCATATGCAGCCCTCTTTCCACAGTGCCAACGGCAGGTAATGTGCCGTCTGCATCGTATTTGCTCCGTTACCGTCCGAACCGCCGCCATAGCACAGCGGAGCTATGGCACTGTTTGCCGCCATCTGCACATTTACAGTTGAAATGGCTTCAGCTGCTGTATCCGCTTTAATTGCAGAAATACTTTCTGCATCAACTGTTTCAACCTTTTCTATGCAGTTCAGCGTTTTGATCGCTGCAAGCTGCGGCATGCTTATCCTCACGGTCACGGTGCTGTCGCTGTCGGACTGATTTATTATCTCACAATCCAGCCTGCTTATTTCAGCCAAAACGACATGTCTTGCTGCCGACTCGTACTGTATGCGGAAAACAAATTTTTCATCGTTTTTCGACTTTTCTGCTATTTCCTCTGCGTTTTTAATTATTTTTTCGGGCTCTAAATATATTCCGCCCATTGTGTTTCCATTCATGAATAACACTCCTTTTTAAAATTTAATTTGAATTTTTATGATTTGTAATTGATCTCCAATATCTGCGGTGCAAAGCAGCTGTCAGCGGTCGACACTGCCGAGCAGCCGCTGCCCTTTGATCTTGGCTTTAAGATCAGTCCGTCTGATCTTAACAGTCTGCCTGTATCGCGGCTTACAAGCAGCTTTGTAAGATCGATGCTTTGGTAACTGCCGTTTGTTTTGGAGTCGGATATCGGCGCACCCTCGCCTATCCTGCTGTCCCACGACGAACCGAAGCTGCAAAACCTTGCGGTCACCCTGTATGCCGAAAGCTCCACATTGCTTTCGTCAAGCCTTGGCAGATGCAGTATCGCCTTGTTTATAAGATGTTCCTCGATCTCGGGCATCCTCGAAAAATCAGGTCTCGAATACAGCCACTGCTCACCGCAGAACAACGAGCTGCCGATAAAAGCCGATGTGCCGAAAGCGTTGTTCATGGACGGATTTTTGCTTTCGACAGTCGTGTCCTGAAACAGCTTGCTTTCGTAAAAGTTAGCTTCAAAAAGGCAATAGCCTGCCGACCCATCCATTGTCGACACGGTGATCTTATATACCGTGTCACTAAGCCTTTCATATTCGATGCGGCACGGCGCCGTTATCCTGCCAGAGGCGTCGACCTTACCTATACACGAAAATGTGACGAACGGTTTGAACTGTTCTGCCATGAGGGCAAAATACCGGTCGTTCGACCTGACCATAAGCTCACCGTTTCCGACCTCAACATCGAAAGACACACTGCCGTCCTTTCCGGCTGCGCATTTCAGAGCAACACCGTTTGTGGTGGGAAACAGAACGCATCTTTCAAAATGTACCTCGGTGTCAAGAATGTATATTGGCTCATCCCCCATATCAATGCTGCAGCGCCCATCGCTGCTTTCCATTGTCACACGGTCAGATACGGTAATGTTTGAGTTGCTGCCGGTAAGGTAGGCTTTATTTCCGTCAACACGGAATTTGCAGTCAAGCAGCCTTCCGCTGCCCGAGTTATAAACAGGTGCGCTGAAGTAATAAGCAGTCTTGCTGCCGTCATCCTCATTAACGATCAGGCGGTATCTGCAGCTGTTATGTGTATCAACAGCGAGCGGCGCTCCTTTTCTAAGCTCCCTTATTTCATCTATGACAGTTTTCATCATTTTTCCTTCTTTCTTTTTATTATGCAGTCGATCAGTTTTAATCTTCACCGCGATAAAGGCTGCATCAAACGGTCACCGCAGATATATCCCAGCCCGATCAGGCGGCAAAAAAGCCTATTATCGTGGAGATAAGTCCACCGGCTGCCGCCGCAATTATTGCCGTGACTATCTGCTGCATGCGGATTTTGGGCTGACCTTCGATCTCGTCGATCTTACGCTCGTGCCTTGCAAGGTGTTCGTTGGTATGTTTAAGCTCTGTTGCCAGCGTCACAAGGGTCTCATTCATTGAGCGGATTTCACTCTGCACCGCTTTGAGGTCGCTTATTTCGCCCTCAAGCGCTAATATTTTCTGCTCGTGGCGTTCAAGAATGATCTGCACATCTTCCATAGCCTCTGCTCCTTTCGTTTTTTCATCGACTGCAAACAAAGTATAAAAAAGAACCCTGACAAACTCTGTCAGGGTTCAATATTTTTATTCAAATTTGTTTTGCCTTGAAAAACCTTGCGGATTTTGACTTGACGCCCTCAGCACGGGAAATAAGCTGGCTTTTATCGGTCAGAAAATTGCCGCTTTCCAAAAATTTTGCTATATTTTCAAGCTCCTTTTCCGCCCATTTTCTGCAGCCGTCGGAATACTCTATCTCAAGTTCAAAATCGTTTCTGTCAAGGTAAACGTTGCAGTCGAGAACGACCTCGACCTTGTCGTTTTTACAGAGGGTGTACCGCTCGGTCACAAGCTCGCCATGACATTTAAGCCCCAGGGCGCCAAACACCTGTGGGTCAAAACTTTTGCCTTCATAGATATCATACTCTGTGCTTACTTCCGGATCATCCTTGCTGCGGCATTTAACGGTCGCCTTGTATATACCGTCTTTAAGGCGTATACGGCAGGTGATGCCGTTTTTATTCATAAGCAGCTCATCGGTATCAAAATAATAGTTGGCCTGTATTTTTGACATCTGATACCTGCAGAATGTCATAATTAGCGCCATGTATTCGTTTTCGCTTAAGATAACCTTGATCTCGCGTTCAGTCATTTTGCTTCCTCCTTATTATCTTGCCCGAACCGTTTTTGGGGATCGAGTCTACCAAATGTATCTTTGAAGGGAGGGCATATGAGGGCAGCATTTCCTTACAGAGCTTTCTTACCTCTGCCGTGTCCTTAAAATCTCCGGCTATTGTAAGGATTATCGCGGTGCCGAGAGCGTCATCCCGGCTGCCTGACGCCAGTACCTCTTTGACCCTTTTGTCGCGCTTCAAAGTGCCTTCTATCTCCTGAGGATAGATATTCATGCCTGCCTTGATTATGAGGTCATCGCTTCTGCCCATTATCTTCAAAAATCCCGAAGCATTCTGCACAGCCAGGTCTCCGGTGCAAAGCCAGCCGTTTTTTAAAACTTCTGACGTCTTTTCGGGGGCGTTATAGTACCCTGCCATAATATTATCGCCCTTTATCCACAGAGCACCCACCTCTCCGGTTTTCACCTTTTCGCCGTCTTTATTAATTATTTTTAACGACACCGATTTCAGCGGAACACCGACAAAATCAGGGTATTCCGAAAATTTATTTGGCGGCAGGTATGATACCCTCGGGCACGCCTCGGTAAGACCGTAGATGTGGTATACTTCACTGCTTTTAAAGGCTTCGGCTATCTGTCTGCCGACCTCCTTGCTCATACATTCGCCGCTGACCGATATATGCCTTAATGAGCCGCAGTCCTTTTTTAAGCGCGCCATCATTCTGAGCAGCGTCGGCGTTCCGCAGAATGCGGTCACCTTGTACATATCTATAAGCTTCAGCATGGCTACAGGATCAAACGCACCGGAATAAAACCTTATATCGGCGCCCTTTGTAAGAGCCGTCAGAAACTCGCCGGTCAGCACCGCGCAGTGATAAAGCGGTCTCGCTATCAGTATCGTATCGCCGCGTTGTATATTAAAATAGGCGGCAATATCAGAAACATTGGTGACGATGTTTTTCTCGGTCAGCATCGCGCCTTTCGGGGTACCGGTTGTACCTGATGTGCACATAATAAGCGCAGGATGCTCCTTGGGCTCTGTATATTCAGGATCTTCGATATGTACGACCTCTATCTCTCCGCTGTTGTCGGTTATGATCGCGTCGGGACCTATCAGCTTCAGTATTTTTTCACAGTGCGCCCTGCCGTACCGGTATGACAGCGGCACCGCCGTGACGCCTGCCGCGAAGCATGAAAGCAGGGCAATACCTGCTGCCATTTCGGAGTTGCAGAGTATAGCGCAGCATTCGGTTCCTCTTAATTCCTTTGCAAACCCTTCCGCAAAGATCACGGCGTCCTCAAACGTCATCTCTGCACTGCTTTCGCATATTTTCCTGTCAAGGTTATTTAGCATCCTGTTTTTGAGAAAGCTCCACAGCATTTTTTTCAAACTCCTTTTCCATTTTTTCGATAAGCTCGGTCAGTACCACGCGTTCCTTTGTGTCCAGCTCAATCAGTTTTTTTGAGATGACCGGCAGCAATGAATCCCGGCGTTTCATGTGATGCGATGCATACAGCATCCGCAGCAGATCAGCATCTTTCACAAGCGGAGCATACATGGTGCTTATTTTGTTATCAAAGCCCATTACCTGCTCGATTTTTATAATTCTTTCGAGCATCACGACCTTCTGCTCCCAGATAACGCGGAAAACGCGTCGATCCATGCGTTCATAAGGGATATCCCCTCTGTAAAGCCGCATGACATATTCGGAAATATATTTATGAACGACCATTCCGTAAACATTCCCCACGCCGCTAAACGGGTACTTTTCAAGATCGGAGCCAATGCATTTTTTTAGCTTTTCTAAGACGGTCTCGGGCGAAAACTCAATTTTATCCTCCTTTACCCTCAGTCCGGCAATATAAGTGAACGATCCCTGCTTACGCATGGCAAACATTCCTTTATTGAAGCCGCTTTGCGGCGTCCAGAATTTACGGTACATCCATTTGCTGTCGTAAGCGTACATGCAGTATGTTTTATCGTTCCGGTCGTATCCGCACAAAAGGCCGTCATGGCTGAAATGGCGTTCCTTATACCAGCTTTTGCCCTCGATATAATAATCGTCCACATTGCTGAAAGCCACATAAATGCCTTTATCGAGCATTGCCCTTATTATCGGATTGATATACCCCTTTGCAAATTCGGTTGATACCATTATTTTCTCTATATAGGGGCAGTCATAAAAATTCGACTGCAAAACGGTTATTTCCGGAGTGGTATAGCCGCCAAGAAAGCTCCTGTTGCATGACAGGATCATGGAATTATTAAGGAACCAGTTTTTAATCGTCGGATTGTTCCGCAATACCGCGGTGCATGAGCCCTGATAATGATATGTGCTGTATAGAGGCTTTAAAATCGGCAGCTCAACTCTTTTTTTCATTGCTGTCACCGACATACCTTTCTACAAGGTCTATGCAGTCCTGCACAGTGGTAAGATCGTATGGGTTCATGTCCTTTTCTTCGAGTTCTATCAGAAATTCGTCCTCTATTCCCATTAAAAGCGTCACCATTGTAAGGCTGTCAAGAGCCAGATCATCTGTAAGCGAGATTTCCGTATCCTTTATCTCTTCACCGGAAAGTTCAAACAGTATTTCCTTTACTTTTTCTTCAATGTCCATTATTCAACACCCTTTCTACTTCCTTTTTGACCAGCGCATAGCTGTCCTCCGGCGGAATTTCGGTAGATATCAGCACTCCGCCGTTTTCCCGACAGATATTGATATACTCATCACGCAGTCTGTACTGCAATTCCATATCAATGTACCGGTTCTTCTCTGCCTCGCGACTGCGTACACGTCCTATTGCGACCTCGACCGGCACGTCAAAGAAAAACGCCGCATCCGGCTTTACGACCGATTCTGATATTTCATATATCCAGTCGTCCGTCTCAAATCCTCTGGCTCTTAAGTTTGCAAGACACGAGTAAAAATACCGGTCGCTTATCACAACCTCTCCCTGCCGCATATGCGGCTCTATTACCTTGCTGCCATGCTGCAGCCTGTCGCTTGCCGCAAGCAGCGAAAGGCTGCGGTAGTCATAAGCCGAATGATCCGGGCAGTCCATGTATGTTCTGAAGATGTCGGACCCTCGCACGGCGTCGGTCGGCTGCCTTGTCAGAAAAATGCCGTATTCATTTCTGAGGTCGCCCGTAAGCTTTCTTATCATGGTCGATTTTCCGCATCCGTCAAGTCCGCAAAAGGTGAACAGAAAGCCCTTTGTATCGTTTTGCCGCATGTTTAATTTTTTCATTGTATCCCAACCTCCTCTAACAATGCTCTTCTGTTGTCGGAGAAGAAGCGTTTTTCGACATCCTTTTCCCGGTACACATAGGTTTTGTGCTCAGACGGTGAGACAACTGTATTTATGAACTTAAGGTCATCCTTTAAGATGTCCCGGGCAGCAGACAGCGCGTGGACATTATCAAAATCGAACAGTGCCGCCGTCTGGATTATTGCGAACGCGCACATTTTCTCCAACGACAGCTCCCTTGCCCTTTCAAATATCCGGTCGGTCATGTCCTTGTCTGCACCGCTGAGTAGCATATATATGTCCATATATTTATACATTGTCATATCGCGCATCATTTCGACCCACGGCAGCGTGGTCGCCTCTTTGTAAAGATGCGCGCAAAGATGAATGAAGAAATCGTCGCGCCTAAGTGTTCTGACACTGAAATCATCTATTTTCCTGATTTTAGAGCCGGCTATCATTTTGCCGGGCAGATCCCGGTCATTGGGCTTGTAATCCAGCGAAAAATTGATATCAACCTCCAAGAAACGCATCCCCTCAAGACCTACTTCCTTTATGAACGGTACCGTCTCCCCCCTCATCATTTTTGATTCTATTATCTCGCGCCTGGTCGCAGGCTCAAATTCTCCGTTTCGGATGTATCCCCTGCCGAAGCCTGCGCTCTCCAGTGCTCTTGCTATGTCGGTCACGTTTCCTTGCTCTGTCAAAATGTCAATGTCGTTTGATGTACGGTAGCCCCTGGGGTAAAGCCTGCAGAGGTAAGCCCCTTTGAGCATAGCGTATCTGCAGCCGCTGCTTTCCAATATGTTTCCGACATATTCCACACATGAATAAAAGCTGCGGTTTCTTTCTATGCCTTGGTTGTAGCCGATAAAAAGCGAATTTCTGAACTCGCGGTTGACCTTGCCAAGCAGACCGTGCTTTGAAAGTGTTCCGTATGCCACACCGTGCATGCGGTTAAAAAACAGATTGCCCAAAACGGCAGGTGTCGCAAATGCAAGCAGGCTGTCGTCAAATCTATCGGATTTGAAGCTGCATAAAGCCTTGAATAATTCTTTTTCTTCCTTTTTCATAAATTTGTTCCTTTCTGTGGTTTTGTGTATTGTGAAATTATAGAGTCAAGCAACGAATATTCGCGCTCTGACAGATCGCAGACCGATCGGTCATGCGCCTGCCTCATCAGTTTTTTAAGCACTGCAAGTTCGTTGTCCTTCATATACATCCGATCGGGTATGTACTCCTTGTCTATGTACACGCCACCGCCGTACCGTCCGCATTGTGTGTAAATAGGTTCGGTCAGGCTGAGCGCCTCTATATCACGCAGAATTGTTCTTTCGGAAACGCCGAACTGATAGCTTAAATTTTTGATAGTATCATGCCGTCTGCGGCAAAGTACACGAATCAATTCTTTCCTACGTTCGGCAGTTCCCAAAGCTCCCCCTCCTTTCTTTGTGATCAGTTTATAACCTAACTATGACATCTGCTGTCAGGATTAAAATCAAAAAAATAAAACCTGACAAACAGTTGTATCTCACAACTGTTTGCCAGGTTCATCTTGATATCTCAACAAGTTCAACTTATCTCTTCGGCATAACGTAATTCTTTATTTTATCGGTTTTTTCAGCCACCTTGGATTGTACCCCTGCTGTCGTATACTGTATATACAGATAGCTGTTGCATTTCGGGCATCCGCCCTCAATGTAAGATTCGGGAGAGCCCTTAAACAGTGTCCTGCCGCATATAGGACAACTTGCCGTAAATACTTGTTTTTCCATTTGCCTGCTCCTCACTAAAATCCCACTTGACAGAAGTTATATTCTTTGATAAAATGCTAATCGGAAGTTATTTGCACTTATTATAATGCAGAATAACTAATTTGTCAACAAGTATTTAGAATTTTTTGTTAAAAAGGGGAATTTTATGGCATTTGGCAAAAAATTAAAGGATATTCGCCTGTCCTTGAATCTGTCACAGAGCCAGTTAGCGAAAATGACAGGAATTTCCGAACGCTCACTTTACACATATGAACAGACCGGCATGTTGCCGAGAAGCAGTAATCTTCGCAAAATTGCCGACGCACTCGGTGTTTCGGCTAATTATCTGTTAAGTGAAGGCTGCGACGATGCTCCGGAGTCGGCGTACGATGCCTTTGTCGCTCATGCGAAATCCGAATTCGGAAGCCGGGGTACCAAAGAGGCATCCGAATTGATTTCAAGGGCAACTGCGCTCTTTGCAGGCGGCGAGCTAAACGACGAAGGAAAGGAATTGTTTTTTCAGTCCATCGCCGAAATTTATCTGGAATCCAAACGGGAGGCAAGAAATAAGTTCTCCTCAAAAAAACGTGCAGGCAGGTCAAAATCTGCTTTGTAGGACATTACCGGGTATATTATAAACAAGAACATAAGCTTAAGTGTGGCAGAGCAGAATTTCTGTCACAGCGTTCACATGCTTGCCGCCCGTGCGGTCTTATAAGCATGTTCAGCGGAGGAATTAAATGTCAAACATTGAACTCATTTGCAAAAAGATCAACAGCATTACCGAAAAATATGACTCAAGAGACCCTTTTGAGATCTGCAAAGCGATGGATATCCACATTTATTATAAGGATCTCGGCACATATATAAAAGCATTCTATTATTATCAGTCGCGTATAAAAAATATAGTTATAAATACCAGTTCGTGTACGGTAATACGCAGAATATTATGCGCGCATGAATTGGGGCACGCCGTTCTTCACGGCAATCTGGCAGCAATACGCGGATTTCAGGAGACGGAACTGTTTGACCGCGTTGTGCCTACTGAATATGAGGCAAACCTGTTTGCGGCAGAGCTTGTCATTCCTGACGACGAATTGTTTGAGCTTTTGAGCGACCGCGACAAATCCTTCTTTTGCATCGCAGAGGAACTATACGTCCCGGCAGAACTGCTTGATTTTAAGTTCCGTATACTGAAGCGTAAGGGCTACAATATCAATATACCTACTGCCGCCACTGCGGATTTTCTTAAAAACAACATTCCGGGCAGCTTTGGCAATGTATAATTAAAGTCACAACCTCCGGCAAAGCCGGAGGCTTGAATAAGCCCTGGAAGGGCATTTT
>UQDO01000047.1 GCA_900539855.1 uncultured Oscillospiraceae bacterium | reverse complement strand
CATATTTGGAAGTTAACTTCTCTTTTTATTGGGTCACATCATTTTAACACATACACAGCACCTTCGCGACAGGTTTTTCTCATGTGTTTTGTATGTATTTTCTTGACATTTCAGCATTTTGTAATATACTTGAATAGGTAATGATGGATTTTTTGGAGGACGATCATGCAGAACAGTAATAAAAACATGGATACGATAGTAAACCTCGCCAAAAACCGGGGCTTTGTTTACGCCGGCTCAGAAATATACGGCGGACTTTCAAACAGCTGGGATTACGGTCCCTTGGGTGTTGAATTCAAAAACAATATAAAAAAAGCATGGATGAAAAAATTCGTTCAGGAGTCTCCCTACAACGTAGGTCTTGATTCAGCCATACTTATGAATCCGCAGGTCTGGGTCACGAGCGGGCATGTCGGCGGATTTTCCGATCCGCTTATGGATTGCCGCGACTGCCGCGCGCGCCACAGAGCGGACAAGCTCATAGAGGATGCCGGCGGTCACGCCGAGGGCATGACCTTTGAGCAGATGGAGCAGTATATAAAGGACAACGGCATAACCTGCCCCGAATGCGGCGGCAAGAACTTTACCGAGATCAGAAAGTTCAACCTTATGTTCAAAACCTTTATCGGCGTCACCGAGGATGCGAAGAACGAAGTTTATCTCCGTCCCGAGACCGCGCAGGGTATATTCGTCAACTTTGCAAATATTCAGCGCACAACGCGCAGAAAACTGCCGTTCGGCGTTTGTCAGGTGGGCAAATCGTTCCGCAATGAGATAACGCCGGGCAACTTCATTTTCCGCATCCGCGAGTTTGAGCAGATGGAGTGCGAATTTTTCTGCAAGCCCGACACCGACCTTGACTGGTTCTATTACTGGAAGGACTTCTGCAAGAACTGGCTCCTCTCTCTCGGTCTTAAGGAGGATAATCTCCGCCTGCGTGACCATGAAAAGGAAGAGCTTTCATTCTATTCAAAGGCTACTACCGATATAGAGTTCCTGTTCCCGTTCGGCTGGGGCGAGCTTTGGGGAATTGCCGACCGCACCAATTACGACCTCGGCAGACATCAGGAGGCAAGCGGAAAATCGCTTGAATACTTTGATCCCGATACAAATGAAAAGTACATTCCATACGTCATAGAACCGTCGCTCGGTGCCGACCGTGTGCTGCTTGCATTCCTTTGCGACGCATATGACGAGGAAACCGACGAGAAGGGCGAACTGAGGGTAGTCTTAAGACTGCACCCGGCTCTTGCTCCGTTTAAGGCTGCCGTGCTTCCGCTTTCAAAGAAGCTGTCCGAGCAGGCAATGAAGATCCGCAACGAGCTTGCAAAGGATTACATGATAGACTTTGACGATGCCGGATCAATAGGCAAAAGATATCGCAGACAGGACGAGATAGGCACACCGTTCTGCATAACCTACGATTTTGACAGTGAGCAGGACGGCTGCGTGACCGTGCGTGACCGCGATACGATGGAGCAGACAAGGCTGCCAATAGGAGAGTTGTCGGCGTTTATCAAATCAAAGCTTGAGTTTTAACGGTAAACATTAATTTAAATATTAAGTCTTGACTGATCAAAAAAAACGGTCGGTAGTGGAAGTGAAGCCCTGCCGACCGTTTTTATTTATATTTGTCTGCTGTAATACTGTGTTCTAAAGACCTGCTCCTGCCGGTTTTGCGCGGCAGGTCAGAATTCGGTTATAAATTTCGGCACACCGGTGGTGTGCCGCATACTATTTTCCAAGCTCTGCAGTACGCTTATACGCCGCCGTTACCGCTTCAATAGCCGCTGCCCTAAAGCCTGCGTTTTCGAGAGCCGCAACGCCTTCGATGGTGCTTCCGGCAGGGCTGCATACGGCATCCTTCAAAGCGCCTGGATGTGTACCCAAAGCAAGCACCATGCCTGCCGAGCCAAGAACGGTTTTTGCCGCAAATTTAAGTGCCTTGTCGCGCGGCAGTCCGCATCTTACGCCGCCGTCAGCCAACGCCTCGATAAACATATATACATATGCCGGACCGCAGCCCGAAATGGCACTTGCGGCGTCTATAAGCGATTCGCTTATGTCATCAAGCATTCCGGCAGCCGCAAAACCGGACTTGAATTTGTCATATTCCGCATCGGATACCATGCCGTTTTTGGCACAGAGGATCAGTCCCTCACCGATCGCCGCCGGTGTGTTGGGCATTATACGTATGACCGGATATTCAGCCCCAAGATATGAACAGAACAGCTCCGTGCTGACGCCGGCTGCCATGGTTATGAAGCAGAAGCGGTCAGACCTTTCTTTTACAATAGGTGAAATCCCCGTGAGAACGTCCTTCAGCATCTGAGGCTTTACGCCTAAAACTATAAATTCCGAATTGTGCGCTATGTCCTCATTCGTTGTGGGCAGAGCGCCTGTTTTCTTTGCAAGCTCCTCCGCCTTTTCTGCCGATTTATCGGAAACCGCAATGCCAAGTCCTGACTTTGCGGCTGCCGCAGCAAGTGTGCCGCCCATATTTCCGGCACCTATAAACCCGAAAGTATACATATCTGCTTCTCCTTATCTTATCTGTCCGTTACCGCGGATGATGTATTTATATGAGGTCATTTCCTTAAGACCCATGGGTCCTCTCGCATGCGTCTTTTGGGTTGATATTCCGATCTCGCAGCCAAGCCCGAACTCGCCGCCGTCGGTAAATCTTGTTGACGCGTTGACGTATACCGCCGCACTGTCAATGCTTCTTGTAAACAGTTCGGCATTTTGCTCGTTTTCTGTTATTATAGACTCGCTGTGACCGGTCGAATGTTTCCTTATGTGTTCTATTGCCTCATTGACTCCGTCCACTACCTTTACCGCAAGAATGTAATCAAGAAATTCCGTGTCGAAATCAGACTCCGAGGCAGGTGTGCCGTCTATTATTTCTGCCGCCCGGCGATCGACCCTCAGTTCCACCGGGACCTTCCCGGCTGCGGCGCGCTCATCGCAAAGCCTTTTTTTCAGCATAGGAAGAAACTTACCGGCTACTTTTTGGTCCACAAGGCAGACCTCTGCCGCATTGCAGACCGACGGGCGGCTTGCCTTTGCGTTTTCGACTATGTCTACCGCCTTTGAAAGATCGGCATATTCATCGACATATATGTGACAAATGCCGGTTCCGGTCTCTATGCACGGCACCTTTGCATTCTGGACGCACGCCTTTATAAGTCCGGCTCCGCCTCTCGGAATAAGCAAATTAATTTTTCCGACTGCGGTCATAAGCTCGTTTGCGCTGTCGCGCGAGGTGTCGGTCACAAGACCGACGGCGTCGGCGGTAATGCCGGCGGCAGCAATTCCTTCCTTTAATGCGTCGGCTATTGCAATGTTTGAATTGATAGACTCTTTTCCGCCCCTCAAAACGCATGCGTTGCCCGATTTTATTGCCAGAGCCGCAGCATCGGAGGTGACATTGGGACGGCTCTCGTATATCATTGCAATTACGCCCAAAGGAACGGAAACCTTAGTTATGACAAGCCCGTTGGGGCGCCTTGTTTCACTCAATATCCTCCCTACCGGATCGGGCAGCTTCACCACGTCAAGTATCGACGATGCCATTGCGGCAATACGCTCCTTTGTGAGCCTCAGCCTGTCGATCATGACCGGCGTTATTTTGCCGGTGGCATTCGCTACATCCCGGTCATTGGCTTTAATTATTTCGTCGGTATGCTTCAAAAGGCAGTCAGCCATAAATGCCAGAGCCTTGTTTTTCTTTTCGTCAGAGCATGCCGCAACCTCGAATTTTGCGGCTGAAGCTTTGTCTATTATTTCGGATGTGGTCATAAAGTCATTTTCCTTCCGTAAAATCTTGTGCCTACCTGCTTACCGTCCATAATATCATACAAAAGATCAGGGTCGGCGCCCGAAGCTATTATCATATCTGCGCCGTGCCCATTGCATATTTCGGCAGCGTGTATTTTTGTATGCATTCCGCCCGTGCCGAGTGACGAGCCTGAGCCGCCGGCGAGCGACCTTATCTCATCGGTTATAGCCAGCACCTCACTTATGAGCTTTGCATCTGAAAACTTATGCGGATCCTTTGTGTAAAGCCCCTCAATATCAGAAAGAAGTATCAGCAGATCGGATTCGGTCTCTGCGGTAACAATCGCCGCAAGCGTATCGTTGTCGCCGACTGCTATCTCATCGGTGGCTATCGTGTCGTTTTCGTTTATAATAGGCAGTGCGCCCATTTCAAGAAGGCGTTCAACCGTGTTTTTGAAATTGCGGCTGCGTTCCGTATTTTCAAGGTCGCTTCCGGTCAGCAGTATCTGCCCTACGGTGTGACCGTATTCCGAAAAATACTTGTCATATGTATACATCAGCTCGCACTGACCGACCGCCGCCGCCGCCTGTTTTGTCGGCATATCTTTAGGCTTTTCCCTCAGCGACAGCTTACCTATTCCCATACCTATAGCACCGGACGACACCATGATCACGTCATGCCCTGCGTTTTTCAGATCGCTGATCACGCAGCAAAGTCTTTCAACATGTCTTATATTCATATTTCCGTTGCTGTGTGTAAGCGTAGACGTTCCGATCTTAATTACGATCCTCATTACAATTCCCCGTTTAATAAAATTATTTTTCAGTATATCACAACTTTTTTTGTTTTACAAGAAAATAGAAGCCTAAAATATACTGTTTTTTAAATTTCGGTATATTATGTATATTTCAAGGTTGATTTTCTGTAAATATAATGGTATTATTATAGAATAATAATTTTGGATTATCGGAAGGAATGGTAGGCAGATGGATATTTTGTACGAAAACCTGTTGAAATTTACCTGGCAGCAGGGCGTCATGATACTTATCGGTGCTGTGCTGATTTTTCTTGCAATCAAGAAGGAAATGGAGCCGACCCTGCTTTTGCCCATCGGCTTCGGCACGATACTGGTCAATGTTCCCGGCTCGGACGCCGTGCTGCAGTCCGGTCCGCTCACGACGCTTTACAACGCCGGCATCGCAAACGAGCTTTTTCCTCTGCTGCTTTTCATAGGAATAGGTGCAATGATCGACTTCGGTCCACTGCTTACCAATCCGAAGCTTATGCTGTTCGGTGCTGCTGCACAGTTCGGCATATTCTTTACGCTCTGCATGGCATCCATGTTCTTCCCCGAAAAGGATGCGGCGTCAATCGCCATAATCGGCGCTGCCGACGGCCCCACATCAATAGCTGTGGCAACGCAGCTCGGCTCGGACTATAAGGGTGCTATAATGGTCGCGGCGTATTCGTATATGGCGCTTGTACCCATTATCCAGCCGCCTGTTATAAAGCTGCTTACAACAAAGAAAGAGCGCCTTATAAGGATGCCGTACGAGCAGAAGTCGGTCTCGAAGCTGACAAGGATACTGTTCCCGATCATTATTACATTGGTGGTCGCGGCAATAGTTCCGCAGGCAGCATCGCTGATAGGCTTCCTTATGTTTGGAAACCTCATACGCGAGTGCGGAGTGCTGAACTCCCTCTCAGATACCGCACAGAAGGTGCTTGCAAATCTTGTGACAATATTCCTCGGCATCACGGTCGCCTCACAGATGACCGCCGAAAAGTTTTTGCAGGTCGACACGCTGCTGATACTCGGTCTTGGTCTTATAGCCTTTATATTTGACACGGCAGGCGGTGTGATTTTTGCAAAGTTCTTGAATCTTTTCCTCAAAAACAAGATAAACCCCATGATAGGTGCTGCCGGAATTTCAGCCTTCCCGATGTCGGGCAGAATAGTTCATAAAATGGGTCTCAAGGAAGATCCGCAGAACTTTTTGCTTATGCATTCTATCGGTGTAAACGTTTCCGGTCAGGTTGCGTCGGTCATCGCCGGCGGTATAATCCTGAACTTTTTCGGTTGACGGAGGTACTTTCTCATGATGTTTTTTAAATCGCTGCTCAATACTTTGGCAATAACGTTCGACCCTGAAAATTTTGTAAAATACCTTCCCAAAATGGGGATCGGCATGCTGACTATATTTGTGATAATCGCCGTAATAATAATTGTAACGGCAATACTCGGCAAGGCGTCCTCCGGCAAGGATAAAAAGTAAAAATTCAAGTGCTCTGTATGCGGCGTGAATGCCGCAGTGAGATTCAAATTCAGATCTTCAGACAGACTGTGCGGCACCCGAAACGGGTGCCGCTTTTTTGATTAGACCGGATTATTTCAGTCAATAATCAACATAGGAAAACCGGCAGATGCATTGTTTTTTCAGTGCTTTAATGCTTTTTTAGATTGTTTTGCCCATGTTTTTTATACAATATTTGTCGAATTTTGCTATTACATTTTTCCTTGTAAGATGATATAATTATTAACAAAGGATTAATAAAATGTTGCGGCGAGCGCGACAAATGGCGGCTGGGTGTGATAAAAGCCGCGGTGAGCTGAAAATGGAGGAAAAAATGCTCAAGTTGAATGATACGGTCATGTACGGAACGACCGGAGTGTGTACTGTCGAAAATATTGAGAAAAAAACTATAGGAAAGGTTACAAGAACTTATTATGTGTTGCGTCCGAAGGCGCAGACATCATCCACTGTTTTTTTGCCGGCTGACAATGAAATACTGCTCGGCAAGGTGCGGACGGTAATGACGGCGGATGAGATCATAGGCATTATAAGAGAGCTGCCTGCCGAACCCAACATATGGGTCGATGACGATAATGAACGCAAGCTGAGATATAACGAAATAATAACGTCGGGCGACCGCAAGCGCTGCCTTTTAATGGTAAGAACACTCCGCAGCCATCAGAAGGAGCTTGCCGAAAAGGGCAAAAGACTGCATATAGCCGACGAGCGCGCGCTCAAAGAGGGACAGCGTCTTATACACGACGAGTTTTCTTATGTGCTGAACATCGAGCCCGAAGAGGTCGGAAGTTTTATTTCGGCAGAAATGAGCACAGTGCAGTAAAATCATTCTGCACCCCTAAAACATATCAAAAGCAAGCAAAACGGCAGGATACCCCCTGCCGTTTTTTATATGTCAGATTGAATTTTAGTTTAACGGTGTAAAAAGCCAAAAATTTAATTGGTACGTCGTAGAGCTGGGGCTTGTCTCCTGCCATTATTATCGGTTTTTATACTGATAAATTTCAGTTTAGCGGTAAATACAATCGTATGATTAATTGACAGACGTAGGGAACGATCCTCGGATGTCGCTCCGCGCGGTCTCATTGATTTTTTAAGGAACGACACCCGAGGCTCGTTCCCTACAAATGCACAATTATATTTTCGGTTTTTTATACCTATAAACTGAAATTTATATGCCTATCCATAATATAAAAATCCGTGTGAGCCATCTGCCTGACATGTAAATTGTTTTTGCCGTGTGCTCCAAATCGACATATAACCTGCATATTTATTGCCTGTCAGAAAAAAATACCAAAAGTTGGAAATTAACTCTTGCAATTCTCGGACTAATGTGGTAAAATATGGTACATAAAGTCTTAGGAGGCAATAAAATGGAAAACAAACTAAAGGTACTTATAGCAGATGAGAGCACAGAATTTGGCGGCGCTTGCGCCAGCATAATTAAATCATACGGCATGGAGGCTGTTCAGTGCCAGAAGGACGGCAAGGTGCTGATAGACCTTGCAATGCGCATGAAGCCGGACGCCATACTTTCAGATATGTTTATGCCTAACGTCGATGCAATAGGCGTTATGAATACACTTTTTGAAAACAACAGCATAAAACATCCGCTGTATTTTGTGATGTCGGGCTTCGGCAGCCAGCGCCTTGAGGCAGAAGCAATGTCGGCCGGAGCGGCTTATTTTTTCATAAAACCGTTTGATTTTTCCATACTCGGCGAACGGATCCTCCAGATGTGCGGCAGAAAGAAAAAATCACGCGTTATCGTCGCTGACAACACCCCTGTGACCGACACTGATCTTGAACTTATGATAACCGAAATAATACACCAGGTCGGCATACCTGCTCACATAAAGGGATATCATTATCTGCGCGACTCCATTATAATGTCGGTCAAGGACCCCGGCGTTATCAATTCTGTGACCAAGGTTCTCTACCCAGCCGTCGCGAAAAAATACTCCACAACCTCGTCGAGGGTCGAGCGCGCCATACGCCATGCCATAGAGGTCGCGTGGGACCGCGGAGACGTCGAGGTGCTCAATTCATACTTTGGATATACCGTCCACAACGACCGCGGCAAGCCGACCAATTCTGAATTCATAGCCATGATCAGCGATAAATTAAGACTGAGACTTAAAATAGCATCATAAGTCCTGAATACAATTATATACATGAAGAAAAGCGCCGTAATAACACGGCGCTTTTTCATTTCAAAATACTGTTTTAAAGCAGTCCTTTGATATCTCACCACGAAATTCTGAAGCTGCACGAGCCGGTTATTCCCTCGACCGTGTATCTTACAATTTTATCAGACTTAGGCAGCAGCTCGTTTATATCGGAAATACATCTTGAAACATCAAGTATATTTGACACCGGTGTTTCCCCATAGACAAAGCCCAGCTGCGGATCAAGATAAAACTCGGCTGATTTTCTGCCTTCCTTCGCATATGATCCCACCATGCTTACAAAGGTAGGCTCAAGCTGTGACATGTCGGCAATGTAAAGCCCGTTCACCGCAAAATAATTATATTCGGTGCTGTTGCAGGGCGGCACAAAACAGTTGTAGGTTCCGCTCTCGAGCTGCTCGTCGGTAAGATCGCGCGCTTCGCGGTCGATTGTCCTGCCCTTTGATATGCTTTCCGTGGTTACATTAAAAAATGCCATGTACGGCGTGTCGGCACAGTCGTCAGCCGTAACATCAACGTGATACCACGAACCGCCTATTTTCACATAGTTCCACATGTGAGGGCTTTCGGCATTACCCGTAATAAGTCCGCAGTTAATACCTACCGAAAAGCAGAGAAGCTGCATTGCCTTGGCATAGCCCTCGCAGACCGCAGAACCGTCATCGAAGACGCCTGCGACGTTCCATGCGCTTTTGCTGAGTGAAGGGTCACCGGCGGCAGCCTGATCATATTCCGTCATTTCACATACGGCATCATGCACCGCAAGCTCCCTTTCGTACTCGCTTTTTCCCTCGCCTATCGCATCATAGAGCTCTACTATCGAATCTCTTATCAGCGCTTCGGTATCAGCCCTTTCCACAGCGCTGAAAAGCCAGTCTTTATCGGTTTCGGCAAAGCGTATCATGCGTCTGTCGCCTGACTGCTTGAGCGAATACTCGTTGGATAGCCAGAAATACTCCGGTCTGTCACGTCTCATTGCAAAATAAGCAAGTTCAAGATCGCGGTATGTGCATGCACCCAAATCAATATAACCCGTCCGCATTTCGAACACGGCGTTATCCATTATTATGTATAGGCTTTTCTGAATATCGGTAAGATTACAAAACTGCGGACGGTCGAATTTATCGACCACGCCGTAGCTGCAATTTTTCGGATAGCACGCAAAATCGACGCATGAATCACGCGTGTCACAAAGTTCGGAGCTTTGAGTTGTCTCGCTCGACTGTATATAAGCGGTATCGCAGCCGCACAAAAGCGTTATCACAATAACCATAAAGGCGGTTGTCAATCTTTTCATTTATTAGCCCCCGTAAACATCTATTTACAAATCAGATCATACAATTCCGGGTACGACAGATCATTTTCCACTGTATTTGCAAAGTATAAGAGTTCTGACAAAAGCGCATCATCCATGCTGCCCTCGGCTATCTGCCGGCAAAGATAAGCAAAACTGTCGTCGCAAAGCATAGACCTTGCCTGACTGCCGGTAAGCAGTCTTTCTCCGGATGCTCCTTCATTATATACCAAATTGTTTGATCTGTCAGCAACTTTTATAAAAGAATTTTCATTAAATTTCAAAAAGTGTGCGTCGGGCACGCCGGACGTGTTTTTCACAGCCTCGACAAACGGGTAAAATCCGTTGTTTTCAAGATATTCCCTCAAGGGTTCACCTTCAATATTGCAGATTGGCTTAGCGTCGCATTTTCCGGCAGCAACACGCAAGGTCAGCAGCGCTGCATAAACTTCTGCACCGTCATCGTACACCGCTATCAGTGGGATTTCGGCGTCAGGCATTTTATTTTCGCCTTCCGCGGATGATTTTTCCTCAGCCTTCGGTCTGCTTAACTTGAAAATTCCGTAAGCCGTGGCTGACAGCAGCAGCAATGCCGATAAAAAAGACAGTATGAATGCGGCAAATCTTCTCATTTGATCGTCCTCCTGCGCTTATTTTTGCCGCACCGTCCCGTTTCATGCGGGATAAAATTTTATATTTACAGGCGATAATATTTGTAATATAATGATATTGTTTAAAATAAGATGTTTTGGTTCGGATTACCGCTTTTAGTATAAGGATATTGCAGATGTTTAATGAAACTATGTACAATTACAGGCTGTTCGGTGAAAAATACGGTCTGCCGCTTGTAATAATGAGCTGCGGAACAAACAACTCACAGAAATCCATAGTAAGAGAAAACGGATTTTACTGCCATCACTGCCTTTGGGTGACAAAAGGAAAAGGCGTTTTCAACGTAGACGGCGAGACCTTCGAGCTTGGCGCCGGCGAAGGGCTTTTCTGCCGCAGTGGAGTTCCGCACGGTTACCGTGCGGCTGGACTCACATTTTGCACCGGCTATGTTACATTTTACGGACTTGACGGTATACTTGACTACTACAAAGCCGGCAGATATTTCAGATTCAGAATATCAAACGAACTGCAGGATGCCGCCGCATCGCTTGAGCAGTTCTGCTGCCGCTACAGCACCTGTATATCTCGGTCTGCCGTAGGATACTCATTTTTGACCATGTTTTTAGAAGAAGTATTCAGCGAAAATGTTTCACTGAAGAGCAGGGTTGAGCAGATACTCGAAAGCCGGTTTTCAAAGGATATTTCACTTGAAGAAATAGCGTCAGAGCTTTCGCTGAGCAAATATACGCTTTGCCGGCGCTACTTTGCGGAGTGCGGCATGACAGTTATGGAGCAGCTGAAAAGAATAAGGGTCGCAAAAGCTAAACAGCTATTATCGTCAACCGCGCTGCCCGTTTCCGAGATAGGGAAAATGTGCGGATTCATGAGCCCCAGTTATTTCGGCAAGGTTTTTAAAGGCATTACAGGCAGCACTCCGGCTGCTTACAGGGCAGGCATAAGGTGATAAATTATTTATAGGCAGGAAGCTTACATAACGTACTGGAAACTTTGGAGCTTTTATTGTAAAATGATTTTGACCGACTAAGGATAGGAGGAAACCCGTTTGTACGAACTGACCGATCTGGCAAGAACCGTTCCCAATTTGATATTTTCGCTTTCCGGAATATACATGGCACATTCGCTCAACAAAACATCGCGCAAGGCATGGCAATGCATCGCTGCATGGGCTTTGCTTTATGTGTTCTGGGTACTTATAGGTATTCCGCTTGACGCTCTGCTGATCGGAAACCCTGCATTTCCAAACGTAACGCATGAGCGCATATGTATGTTCATAGGTCCTGCCGCAATAGCGGCTTACCGATATATTTTTCCCAAGAGTAGTATGTCGAGATCCATATTCTGTTATTTTATGGTCAACACCACACTCATTCTTCAGATACTGTTCTCGCGCACAGCCGCAAACGTGATATTCCAGTTGTCCGGTGCGCCTTATACCGCCACCGTGATAATATGTTATCTTCTGGTCACCGATATATCGGTATTCATATATATCAAATACCTGAGGGAAAGGCTGCTGAGGCTGCTTTCCGATTTTGGAAGCAGGATGAGATTCTTAGCCGTATATTCGGCAATGTGCTACTTCGGCTCACTGTTCGTAGCAGATGTCTGGGCACCGTGGGGAACTCTTGACGTATTTGATGTGCTGCACAATCTGTCGGCAGTCCTGGTTCCGTTATGCGGATACGGCGTGGCACTTTCAGGCATTTCGGTACGCCTGCGTGCCGATGAACTCGAACGCACAAGTGTGACCGATCCTCTGACAGGTCTTAAAAACCGCCGCGGACTTATAAATGATATCAGACAATTAGCTGAGATGGATGAACTGCCTGTCATGCTGCTCTACCTTGATCTTAACGGCTTCAAATCGGTAAATGACAGGTACGGTCATGAGGTGGGGGACCGATATCTGAAGCGGTTTGCCAAAGCCATAAAACAATACCCCGGAGTTAAGGGATATGCTTATCGGCTTGGCGGAGACGAATTTGCCGTGCTTTATAAAGACGGCGCGGCAGGCGAGCTGCTTCCGATCCGGGAATTTGCCGAAGAGCGTTTTCTATCAGACGGAGAATTCCCGGCTTTTTCCGGAGTAAGCATCGGCTTTGAGCGTTTAACAGATGAAAACGATCTGCATAAAACACTGCGCCTTGCTGATGAAATGATGTATAAAGAAAAGAAAAACAGCAGTCAAACAAGGGAGTAGACGCTGAAAAGCATTAAAAGTAGGTGTTCGAACTTGTATCAAACGGCTGTATTCGCCGAATAATTTGCCTAAGGTCGCAAGCACCGTTATCTTAGAATTACCGACCAGAATGATGGACATTAAATTTTAAAAGAAGTGGGCTAATCAGCCCGCTTTTTTCTGCCTTAAAGTAAATAGCTGCTGTTTTATAGGGAAGAGTTTGACTATTTGTGGCTTGGCGTCGGCAAATCAAGAAACAGATCAATGACATAAACGGTACAAAAAGCGCATTCGTGGATACAGTTACATAAGACGAATATATCCAGCACAGCGGATAAATAAAAAAATCCCACAGCATTTGAGCTGTGGGATAAAAATACGTTCTTCACGCACCTTCAAAACTGAACAAGAAAAGGAACAAAGAGGTTAAAGGTCA
>UQDO01000046.1 GCA_900539855.1 uncultured Oscillospiraceae bacterium | reverse complement strand
ATGCAAATTTAAAATACAAATACGGCTCAAGAAGTTTTTGGTGTAGAGGATATTACTTGTGTGTAAAGACAGTACCAAAACCGCAGAAGCCTTGATATATAAGGGATTCTACGGTTTCGTTTTTGAAAATTAATATCTCGGGTGGACACTTTTGCATATGATTTTCAATATGACGGGTATGTTTTATCTATGATATTTTTGCGATGACAGAAACTTATAAAATTACAAAGAGCCACAATATGGGAGACGAAGTGGGATTGAAAAAGAGATGATTAAATTAAGCAAACTACCTCAATGCAACATCCGTTCTTGCAAAACAGCTCGAAATATGGTATATTAAATATAGCAATATACGCTGAAAATACACTTTGGAGGTTCAGATATGAACAAAACAGAATTTGTTGCTGCAGTTGCAGAGGCTGCCGGCGCAAGTAAGAAAGACGCAGAAAACATCATTAATGCAACCCTCGCACAGATTGAAAAAGTACTTGTTGCGGGTGACAAGGTACAGTTTGTCGGTTTCGGCACTTTTGAAACCCGTGAGCGTGGAGAGAGAACCGCTAAGAATCCTCAGACAGGTGCGGCAATCACTGTCCCGGCATCTAAGGCTCCGGCATTTAAAGCAGGCAAGGCTCTCAAGGATGCCGTCAATAAGTAAACAGAATTATAAAGCAAAAGGCACAGCTATCATTTCGATGGCTGTGCCTTTTTGAATATCTACCTTTTATTGCACATTACCGAGGCGCAGAACATACCGTCTTTTACCTCGAAGCGGCAGATACCGCCGTAATGCTCGGCAATGCTTTTTACCGACTGTGTTCCAAGCCCGAGACCTTTATGCTTGGTCGAGAGAAATTCATTATCTGTTGTGCGCCGGAGCGTTCCGGTAAAGGTGTTATCGACTGTGACGCAAAGGGTGCTGCCTTTGAGCCTTGCCCGAATATCAATTTTTCGGTCATCACCGTGTTCCTCTTTGCAGGCGTCTATGGCGTTCTCGATCAGGTTGCCGAACAGAACGGAAATATCGGTATCCGAAACGAAAATATCGCCGGGGATATCGGCTTGGACAATGTAGTCTATATCATTATCCTTAGCCTGCTGCGCGAAATAAAGCAATACGGCATTGGCGGCGGGATTCTCGCAGAAACGAATGAGCGAATCGTCCGGCAGACTGTCGTTATAGCCGTCGAGATATTTTAGTAATGCGTCAAGCTCTCCCTTGCTCACATATTCGCGTATAAGCGAGATATGATGCCGCACATCGTGCTTGGCACGGCGGGCGTCGGTGATTTTTTCCTGCAGATTCTCATATTGCACCGCCTGCATAGAAAGCTGATGATTCTTTTCCTCCAGCTCCAGCGTTTGATTCTGCTCCAAAATCAGGCGGGTCACGACATAGTAGATCAGGATTGCTCCCACATTGATGATAAACAAAAACAGAGTATTCTTCGGACGCAGCGCAATTTCCAGCGCCGAACGGGAAACAACGCTGTATATTGCAAAATACCATACGATATAGAAGGTTGTGGGAATCAGCCACAGATACCGCCACTCAAAGCCGGACGGTTCTTTTTCTACTGCCGGAGTGAATACGGACTTCATATAAAGAAAGATCGGCACAGAGAGAATGATCTCCACAGCAAAGAGCATCAGCGAGAAGGACCAGCGGTAGCTCTGCATAGCCAATGCCGGAAACAAGAGCCCCTCAATGCATTTGGCGGAAATCACGGCGAAGTTGGCAAGATTGGAGATCATCAGCAGCGTGAAAAGCGTTTTGCCGAAATGCTTCTTCACGGCAAGAAAATAGAAAGCGGCATACAGCGCTGTGCTGAGCGCACTGGCGATTGCGGCATGATTTCCGGGAACAAAGCTGACCCATGCGCCGAGCAGCACCTGAATGACAGACAGCAGTCCGATCAGAATTCCGGTAACGCCTCTTGAAAATCGCAGACTGTGCCGGAACGGATAGAGCGCCAAGGCAAGAAACGGCAGAAAGTTCAGCAGCGAATATACGATGATCTCAATGAACCGATAAACAGGCGGCATCACCGTTTGCCTCCTTTACGCAGCTGCTCAAACAGGAAGGATGAATAGGCATCCGTCACCTCTTTTGCCTTGCGGCGGCTGATGGGAATAAGGCTGCCGTTGCTCATGGTAAAGGTGTCTGCGTTCTGTGCGTCGACCTCGTGAAAGTTGATGATCAGCCCTTTCGACGGGATAAAGAAATACGGATAGCCGCAAAGCAGCGCTTCGATTTCCGAAAGGTTTGCCCGCAGGATGATATCCTTGCCGTATTTGCAGTGCAGCGTCGTATAATGTGCGGCGTAGTCTGCATAAATGATATCGCGCAGAACGACGCTTTTGCCGTCAGGCAGCTGTATTGTCCGTTCTTTTTCGACTTGGGCAAGATCTATGCGGTCAAGCATTGCTTTGACACGCTCCCGGTCA
The DNA here is from genome assembly GCA_900539855.1 of uncultured Oscillospiraceae bacterium. GTDB lineage: Bacteria > Bacillota > Clostridia > Oscillospirales > Acutalibacteraceae > UMGS172. The sequence continues at coordinate 12,232 of UQDO01000046.1, read as the reverse complement.
AACGGCTTGTGCAGATATCGGGATATCTGATTTTTGATTATTATCTCGATCAACTCAAAGCTGAGAGCGCATATGACGAGCTTTCGGAATTTGCAATACCCGAGGAAGCGGTAGCAACAGAACCGGCATCGAATTCAACTGCCGACGACACAACGGAACACCCGGAGACGGATTCTCTGGTATCTGTTGATTTTGAAAAGTTGACCGCAGAATATCCGGATACAGTCGGCTGGCTTTATTGCGAAGGGACACCGATCAATTATCCTGTTGTACAAAGTAAGGATAATCTTCGTTATCTGCGCCGCCTTCCGGATGGTAGCTACAATGCGGCGGGCTCGCTTTTTGCCGATTACCGCTGCAAGGAAGTCGCAGCTTCCGGCAATTATATCATTTACGGGCATAACATGAAGAACGGATCAATGTTCGGAACGCTCGTAAGGTATAGATCTCAAAACTATTATGACGAGCATCCGACTTTGTATTATCTGACACCGAAGCGCACATTCCGCATAGAGCTGATAGCCGGGTTTGTGACGAGTTCCGCCGGGGAAGTGTATGACACGCAACTGTCGGCCGAGCAGGTAAGACAGCTTTGTGCCCAATCGGGTTTTAAAAGCAGGGTCACGCCGCAGGACGGAGATGTGTTTATTACGTTGTCTACCTGCAGCTATGAGTATGAGAATGCGCGTTATGTTGTGATAGGAAGGGTAATTGAAATAATGAAATGAGATACACACAAAATAGGTGTGGAAAAATTCTCGGAGTTGTGCTATAATTATTTTTAGAAATAGACTTCCCGGAGCGGTTATAGGAAGCGTCGACCACCCGAGAGCCATATACGGATGACGACAAAAGCCTGTAGCTTGCAAAAAAGTTACGGGCTTTTGCGTTTTTTATAAGGAATGCCGCTTTGCCCGATTGTATAATAAGTGAAGGGATCAGACGTGATCCCGCAATAAGGAGGAACTCCTATGGATAACGGCGCAAGTAGCTACCGCCGTTTCCTTGAAGGTGATGAGAGTGCCTTTGACGAGATAATGAAGGAACTGTTTGACGGCCTTGTGTTCTTCATCGACCGTTATGTGCATGACATCCATGCGGCCGAGGATATTGCCATCGATGCTTTTTCCGATCTGGTGGTCAATAAACATCGGTACAATTTCAAGGTGACACTGAAAACCTATCTGTTCATGCTCGGTCGCAGCAGAGCGTTGAATTACATAAAGCGTCGCAAAATCATTGATTTTGTTGAGCTTTCCGAGACGGAGAAAGTGTCGACCGAACTGGAGGCACTGGAAGAAACCGTTTTGAAGAATGAGCGGAAAAGAATCGTAAACAATGCTCTCGACTCACTTCCGGATGATATGCGTGTTGTCATTCATTTGATTTATTTTGAAGATCTGTCTTATGACGAAGCAGGAAAGGTCATGAAGAAAAGCCGCAAGCAGGTGGATAACCTTCTGTATCGTGCCAAAAAGGAGCTTCGCATCATTCTTGGAAAGGATGGTGAGCTGTTATTATGAGAAGCTTTGAAGAAAGAAAAGCGGAGGTGTTCCGCCGCAGTGAAAACAGAATAAAAGAGCGCAGAAAAGCTCGCAGCCGTGCGCTTGCGGTGTGTATACCGCTTTGTCTGATCATAACGGTATGGTCTGTAATGGTTTTGCCGGCAATGCTGCCTGTAAACAACAAGAAATCCGGTGCAACGGATGAGCGTGCCGAAAATACTTCCGGTGCTGCATATAGCCAAAACGAATATGTACGAATAGAGACGAAGAACAGTGCAACCAAAGATCAGACCGCGGTATTGAAGGACGATCCGGCAGAAATAGCAGGAGTCTATCGTTTGGTCCAGTCGATGCTTAATAACATTGTTCAGACCGGCGAGCATAAAAACGAAGATCAGGAAGGACAACAGACATCCGGCAGCGATGCATATGATGCGGCACCTGTATATATGATCATATTTACGGCAACCGATGGCGGTCAAACTTGTTATATGCTGAATGACCACATTCTTATAGACAATGCAGCAAAGAAAGAAACCGTTTTGACCGAGGAGCAATATGTGCAGCTGTTACAGGCACTGGGAGTAGTGCTCAAAAAGGAGGATGGCAAATGAAAAGAGTAATTTCTGCGTTACTGTCTGTTTTGCTGCTGGGTTGCCTCACTGCGTGCAGCCGGGATGATGGGCAAAGCAAAAACGGCGATAGCCGATCCGGCACACTCAAAGTTGCAATCGGCGAGACCAACACGGATTTTGACGGTGTAAGTGTCAGAATTTTAAATCTTGCCGAGGATGAAGGAAAAACACAGTTGAATGTCAGCTGGGTCAACAAAACCTTTTATGAAGTGGTTTATGGGGAAAGCTACGATATTGAGCGTGAGCAGAACGGTAAATGGTCGAGCTGTGCAATCAACGGTCTCATCTTTAATGCCATAGGTTATGAACTGAGAAAAAATTCCACTCAAACAGAAAGCTATACTCTGTCAAACTCTTTTGATATCTCCGAAAACGGAAAGTACCGTTTTGTGACTGACTGCAGTGTTTACGATAAGGGACGCGGCGGTGAAAGTACAAAGTGCAAGCTGTGGGCGGAGTTTACTGTTACCCGCACCGGAGATTCCGGCGGAGAAGTACAAAAGTCCTTTATCGATTTTAACCCTCAATATATCAGAACAGACGGGTATCGCGAAGATGTGGACTATCCCGTTGTTAAGATCATTCGCTCTGTTGATGGACTGAAGGCTTACTATAATGCAAGCAAAGATAAGTATGACCTGGAGCGTAAAGACAAAGTTTATTCGGACACCACCATCGGTTTTCTTGACGCCTGCGATAAATACAATGAGGCATACTTTGAAAAGCAGATTCTTGTAATGGTTCTTCTTGAAGAAGGCAGCGGATCAAATCGACATAATGTCGATAATGTCAAATTAGGTTCCGATGGTAAGCTGTATATCAGCATTCGTTCCATTATTCCGGAGGTCGGTACTTCTGACATGGCTGCGTGGCATATTTTGATCGAGCCTGAAGCGGACATTGATGTGGCGAGCGAATCTGATGTGATCGTGTACTTGGACGGTGTTAACCCCAAGATACAGTCAACCACGGCACGAGAGTCCGGAAACTATTCCAATATCGAACTTACGATCCCTCACGACTGGAATTATGAGACGGAGCATGGTGATAATGCCAACGAATATTGTATTTCCTTTTGGCCGGCAGATCAGGCCGAGGGCAAAATAAAAGTATGGTGCTATACCGCATTCGGTGTTTGCGGCACCGGTCTTGAAGAGAAAGAAATCACTGTCGGTGCATATAAAGCACGAAAAGGCACTTACGATAATAAGAAGGTATGGGATTTTATCAGCTTTACCGATATGCCCGGTTCTTATGTGGCAATAAATGAAGGAGCGGATAAATGGTGGGACCGGTATGGCGATGAAGCTATGCAGATACTCGGCACCGTTAAAATTATCTCGAACAGATATTTCCGTTTTTGCAGATACGCTTTATTTCCGTCAATGACGATTATGACAGCGAGACTTTGCAGTATGGCTCGGCCGGAATGGTGGATGTCGGTTTCAAAAACATAATGCATGATTTGTACTGCAAAGAGCTTTCTCAAAAAATGAGGCTTACTAAGCAACAGCTTTTTGCGGCCGGCAAATATCACAGCAGTTTTGCTTTTTACGGATATAAGAAATCTCCGACGGAAAAGTATAAGCTGATTGTTGACAAAGACACGGCGGCAATCGTTAGAAAGGTTTTCTTGTGGGCTGATTCAGGAAAAACAACGACGGAAATAGCCAAGATGCTGAACGATAAAAAAGTGCCTCCTCCGATGGCGGCACTTGCTAAGCAGAAAGGCTTTAAGCAGTATCTGAAAGATGATAATTACGGCAAGATCTGGACATCCGCTTCCGTTCGCAGGATACTGAAGGATGAACGTTATACAGGAAAGAGCATATACGGTCGTACCAAGGTGAAAAGTATAGGCTCAAAGCGAAGTGTTCAACAACCTGAGGATCAGTGGGTAGTTGTTCCGGATATGCTGCCGGTAGTTATCTCCCAAAGTGTATATGACAGCGTTCAACCGAAATTAAAAAGGCATGTTAAAGCTAAAAACGACAAAACCGATAGACTTTTTAGCGGAAATATTCGGTGCGGCCATTGCGGTTATGCACTTGCGTATCATCCAGCAAAATATCCGTATTACCAATGTCATACTCACACTGTTACGGATGTGGACTGTTACGGAAACAGAATTCTTGAAGAAGAGTTAGAACAAGCGGTGCTGACTATGGCAAAGAAACATGCAGCGGCGATTGTTGATGCAGATACCGAGATAGACTCTCACAGGAATGACAACGGAAAACTGACACACGATTTCCGACTGAAATTAGCTCGATTGCAGCGTAAGAAATCAAATCTCCTTGCAAAGAACAACGAATTGTTTGAGGCACTGATCGACGGAAAAATCAGCGACACGGACTATAGAGAAAAGACGGCGTCTAACACAGAACAAGTTGGGTCATTGCAAGCGGAAATTGATAGGATAGCCACAGAAATCGAAAAGCTGACTCCGACGCAAAAGGATAATACGGAACATAAGATTCTTGCGAGACTTCTTTCGCTTGAGCATATGGACAAGCCGTTAGTTGATTCTCTTGTAAAATCGGTTAAGATTTATTTGGGCGGAAAGATTCAAGTAGTGTGGAATTTTTCGTGCTTTCATGATATAATGATTTCCGATGAGGGTGATAGTTCTAACGCAGAGGTGTCAAACCGTGTGTGGCTGTATTATTGCTCAGATGCCGGCTGGGAAGAGTTGAACCGAGTGAGAGACGGTGTCACGGATTGTGCAAGCAAGATGGGACTGACGGTTATCGGTGAATCTTTTGATAATGCTGGTTTCAGCATTACGGCAAAAGGTTTTAAAGAAATGCAGAGAGCTGTTCGACAAGGAAGAGTGGATAAGGTTATTGTTCCAACATTGGACGGGGTGTCCAAGACAACGAATGCGTATAGGGCTTTTGAAAAGGCTATTTTAAAACGCGATATCAAATTCTATGATATGCATGGCAACCTGATTATCGGGGAGTAAAAAAGAACGGACCGACTCAAAAATATAGAGTCAGTCCGGTACATATAAGAACAACTGAATTAGTATCACTGAGTAAATCAGCCGAGAAAAATAGTTTTTGATTTTTTGGTACTGGCTGAACACACAGATATGTAGATACAGTCGGTCGAAATAAAAAAGTTATAGCGGAATACATAAGGAATCAGTTAGAAGAAGATTATGCAGCAGACCAGATTAGTATAAAAGAATTTACCGACCCGTTTACGGGTGACAAGAGAAAGTAGGCAAAAAAAGCAACCGCACGTGAGCGGTTGCCGGAGAATGTAATGCGGTGCTAAACTTTCAAAACCCCTTTTAGGGGTCAAGCCAGTAATCACCCCTTATAGGGGTGGAGCAAACCACCGGTTGAACCGGTGGTTTTGATTGCTTACTATCTGATCTCCTGATCGAGGTTTTTAAACTCATCGGAATCAAAAAAGTCATAAATCGTGATACCGAAGCCGTCACATAGAAGCTTTAATGTGACAATTCCCGGATTTGTGCTTTTGCCGTATAGAATATTTTTTATCGAGGAAGGAGCCACCGCCGACTCGGTAGCCAATTTATTTATTGTCATGTGCTTTTCCTCGCAGAGCTTAAGGATCCTTAATTTTACCGCTTCATATGTAGTCACATATATCACCTGTCGTGCTTAAATATTACAATAATTTTATAATATTATTCTTGACAGGGTAGGCTATATATGATACTATATAGACTATAAATAGACTATATAGATTGTTGGTATTATATCAGTTCCGATGCTGTTTTCACATATCGTCCCTCAGCTCTAAAATGTAATCGGTGGATGTATTATAAAACTTTGCGAGCTTTATTACGAGATGCACCGGTATCTCGCGCTTGCCGGTTTCATAATTGCTGTATACTCTCTGATCTATGCCAAGATGTGCCGCAACTTCCTTTTGTGCAAGATCCTTGTCCTCTCTTAAGTCCCTCAATCTTTTATAGTACATATACTCACCTCTGCTTTTAGTATATGTACTATCAAAAGATAGTATTGAACTTACTATCAAATAATAGTAAAATATTCTTGGTGATGAAGATGAGTATAAAATTGCTGATTGCCGGAAGCCGGGGATATACAGATTACGGTGAGGCGTGCAGATATATAAACAAATGTCTGGAATCGGTATCTGACAGTGATATAATCGTTATTTCGGGCGGAGCGTGCGGCGCTGATATGCTGGGTGAAAGGTATGCCGCCGAAAACGGCTATAAAATAGAAAAACACCTGCCGGACTGGAAACGCTACGGCAGGTCGGCAGGCATAATAAGAAACAGGGAAATGGTGATCGAGGCTGATCTCGTCATCTGCTTCTGGGACGGGGAGAGCAGGGGCACAAGATCGACGATAGAATTTTCAAAGCGCCTCGGCAAAAAGCTCAGGGTCATAAAGGTACATCGCTAAAGTATCATCTTGAAAATCGGCACATAATATGGTAGAATTAATGAAAAAGCAGTGCGGCGCTGCTAATTACATTAAGGGGTAGAGATATGAATACTAAAAAATCCGTGCACTCTGTTATATCACTTGCCTTGTTTTTTGCTGTTATTATCTGCAGTTTTTCCGGATGCAAATTCAAAAGACTCAGCAAAATGGAATCAATTACGCAAATATTTGACAAGGCATCGGAAAACATGTCGGAAACTGCGGCTATGAGCGCGTCATCCAATATATCAGTGACGCACAAAAGGTTTAATGTGACGACCAATGACACCATAACGTCGGATGCATCATATATACGCGATAAAGACAGTTATTCTGATTATTATATAAATCAAACCATCGACAAGGGGGAGACCCTATCGAAAACGTCGGTTATCTATACCGGCGGAGAGCTTTATTTCAATATCGGCGATGAAACAGCCGATCATATTCTGTACCGTTCGACAGAAGACGCCGACAGCTTTTCGGCTTTTCTCGATAACATCTTATCCGGAGATACGGAGGACTTAAGTCCTTCGGGATTTTCGGTGGTTGATGCAAAAAAATCTGGCAGTAATGTTATAATCAACATGTCGGGGCCGGATGAAAAATCGCTGTCGGCTGTAGACGAGATGTTTCTGGCAGTGACGGAAATGTACACTGAAAGCGCTAAGGCGACCGACTGTACATTTGAGATCGTCATTACTGGCAATGAAAAAATAAAGTATGAAATCGTTACCGCTCAGTTCGACTGCGGCAGCGACAGCGAGACTCTCTCGCTCACGGCAAATACCGATTACGATACATCCGGCAGCGTGATTGTATCGCCGCCCATAAATGCAGGAGATTACAAGGCAATAGGCAGTGTGCCGCTGTTCTGGGAAGTAGTAAAGTCTACCGATGATATTCTTGTGGCTGACAACGGAAGCTTTGATATATCGCTTAAGATAGAAATGCCGTTTAATCAGTACCTTTATGAAAATAATGTAGTTGCAAATTATGATACAGATAAGGACGGACTGTTTACGTTTTCGATCAATGTAGATGTCGTATATAAGGTTGGTGTGCAGACCGAACTTGGTTCGCGCATAATTGATTATGACGGCTACACGGTGAAATATTCGGAAAATGACGTAAGCGCAGAGGAAGAACTGTCGCAGGACGAAGCCGTGGATTATTTTATTTCGATGGTGACAGGGGGCTCGGCGGATCTTACTTTTGTTTCGGGCGTGAGGTCGGAAAACGTCGATAATGTAAAAAGGATATATTTTACATATGACAGCAGCTCGCTCAGCGACGCCGTTATAGGCTCGTTCGGTAACTTCGGGCTTGATACCGAAAGCAGCTTTACCATCGGAAATGACTGCGAGTTTTATTACGATATCGACAAAGACGGCAATTATGCCGGAAGCGGCATGGGCTATACCGCGACCGTTACCGAGGGTAAACAGAAGTACGAATGTAAGTGCAGCTATATATCGAGCAGGACAAAATAAGATATATTATAAAATTGAAAGTTGAAAATTCAAGGTCGTTTAGGGATAAATTAAAAAACGATTTACACATTGTTTGGTGGGGGCTTTGCTCCCACCGTTTTTTATTGTCACCATTGTTTTGTAAATTTTAGTTTATAGGTGTACAAAAAACAAATGGCTAATTGAATTTTTGTATGGAACGACCTATATGTCGTTCCGCGTGTTTTACAATACTGCTATTTGTTGTTTAGGAACGACACTGGGGGCTCGTTCGGCTCAGTCTGTCAATATTTCATTATGCAGATAAACTAAAATTTGCCGTCAAACGAAACTACCCGGCAGCAAAGTATTTGCCTTCGCTGCCGGGTAGTTAATACTGTTTGGTACTATTTTGTGTGCTTTTGCGTCCGATCGTTACACGTTGCTTTCCTTTTTGCGCTCTTTGTTTTCAAGGATGACCTCATAGCGGTCCCACGCCTTTTTGACAGCCTCATCCCACGAATAATAAATATTATTGCCGGCGCCTTTGCCAAGCTCTTTGAAATTGCCCGACCTTAATAGTGCAGCCAGCTTTTCGGCGCAGCTGTCGGCGTTTTCCTCAGCCAACAGACCGGACACTCCGTCCTCGACGCCCTCAGCCGCACAGCTTCCCTTTACAAGCAGAGCGGCGCAGTCGCAGGCGGCGGCTTCCCTTACGACAAGCCCGTTGGTGTCATACGTCGAGGGAAAAAGCAAAAGATCGGCACGGCTGAAAAACGCCCTGATCTTTTCACGGTTGGTGACAGCACCAACAAAAAGACATCGGTCGCCAAGTCCCAGCTGCTTTGCGTACGCTACTATTTCATTTTTATCTCCGCCGTCGCCGACAAACACGGCTGAAAATTTGAGATCAGAGTCAGCCAGTTTTTTAAGAGAATCAAGTATCAGTCTGAGATTTTTATACCACATCATGCGCCCGACAAACAGAAACATGGGTCCGTCTTTTGGCAGGTCGTATAAAAAGTTTATTTGTCTTATTCTTTCATCAGAGGCTCTCTCATGCGGAAAATCGGTACCGTTCGGCATGACAAGATATTCGCCGGTATACCCGAACTCCGCAAGGTCTCTGCCGGCGCCCTCGGATACCACCCACACCTCATCGGCATAATTGATATTGCTGAGAACATACCTCTGCGCCACCGCCTTCATTGGGCGGCTGGATACATATTTGCCTATATCAACGCTGAACTTTGTGTGGTATGTGAAAACGACCGGTATATGCTCCTTCATGAATTCCGACGCGTTTATACTTCTTGCGAGCGACATCGATGCAAACGGACAGTGAACATGCAGAAGGTCCGGCTTTTCCTTGAATATCGAATAAATAACCGACGGTGAAACGGGGTTCCCGACCCTGTATGGCAGCCGCCCGAAAAAGTTTACGGACGAATATCTCAGCACCTTGTAATGGTGCTCGGTTATGATCCCCGGATATCTCGGTGTTATTACAAGCGGTTCACCGTATTTTTCGTTTATTATATCGGCATAGTTCTTGACAGTATTGGCTACGCCGTCGATTATAGGAGGAAACGAGTCATTCATCAGTGCGACTTTTAGCTTCATGTACAGCCTCCTAATGAGAGTTGTTTTGTATATTATACTACAGCGGTTCCTAAAATTAAAGTAACAATATTGACACATTACCGCCCTTGATTATAACCGTCATGTATGGTAACATAAAAACGTAAGAATTAAGGGACAAAAACGATAATATATTATTTGATGTAGGGGGCGTTTCAAATGAAAAAACTGCTGTGTACCGTGCTTGCCGCTTGCTTTATTATGGCACTGTGCGGATGTAATAATAAAAACACCTCATCATTTGTTTCTGATACCGGCTCTGTTAATACCGACGTGTCGTCCGCCGATACTGTGGTCACGGATCAGTCGTCAAACGATGAGACCTCTTTGGTGCCTGACACGACAAGTGCCGCATCTGCCGGCGACAGTCAACCGCAGCCCGATAATACGGAAGCTGCAAAACCGGATATACCGCAGAACATTCCCGAGAGCGGCGTGCCGTTTATAAAAGCCGATTACACCGATGAACAGCTCATGCAGCTTGACAACACCAAAAACGGCTATGGTCACGGGCTTAACAAGGACGCCGATAACCGCCCGACCGGTGCTACCGGCGCGCAGCAGAAATACGGTAAATACGGTGCGGTGTTTATAGCGCCCAAATCAGAGTATGTTTTCCTGACCTTTGACCTCGGATATGAAAACGGATACACCTCCAAAATACTTGATACCCTTGCCGAGAAAAACGCAAAGGGGATATTCTTTGTGACTATGGAATACTGCAAATCGTCGCCTGATATAGTCAAAAGAATAATCGACGAGGGGCATGTGCTCGGTAATCACTCAGTGCATCACAAATCAATGCCGACCTTGAACGTCGAACAGATGCGTGAGGAGATCACCGGTATGCATGATTACATAAAGGAAAAATACGGCTACGAAATGTTCCTCTTCAGACCGCCCATGGGCGAGTATTCCGAGCGGTCTCTCGCAGTTGCCCAAAGCCTCGGGTACCAGACCATGAACTGGAGCTTCGCCTACAAGGACTGGGACACTGCCAAACAGCCCGACCCGACCTTTGCTAAAAATAAAATGATAAACGACGCGCACGGCGGCGCGGTCTATCTTATACATGCGGTATCAAAGACAAATGCAAGTGTGCTCGGCAGCGTTATTGACGGTATCCGCGAAAAAGGCTTTGTCACTGCCAAGTATGTAAAAATTGAAGCCTAAAACTAAACATCCCGACAGAATTACGATGTCTGCCGGGATGCTTTTTATCTTGTTTTGAAATACATATAAACTCCTGCCGTCCAGCCGAGCATCGCAGGGGCGTTGTAGTCCTCGTTTGCCACTTCACCGGTGCTGCCGTTGTATTTTTCCCACAGCCTGCCCGTTTTTTCGAAGTTTGTCTCTATAAGAGCAATGTATTTGTCCTTTATTTCGTTCGCAATATCGTCACAGCCGCAGTTTTTAAATGCTTTGTATGCTACATATTGCAGCGGAGCCCATACATGCGGATAGTCCCACTGGTAGCCGTGTACCGCATCTGAGTTGTTTGTTGCGGCGACGCCGTAGGGAAGTATAAGCTCTTTGAGGGCATTTATTTCGCCGTCAGGTCTTTCCTTCATGCCGACAAAAAGCGGATAGAACGACGCGACCGAAAGGACAGGACTGAGATGACCGTCAGAAAAGCTGCGGTCAAGCATTATGCCGCGTCCCTTGTCGTACATAAGGCGCTCCATTTTCTGCTTTCTGCTGTCGGCAAGCGCAGACCACTTCTCCTCATCGCCGCGTCCGAGTATCCTGCTGAAAGCAGCCATTTTGTTTTCAAGTCCCCAAAGCAGGGAATTCAGACAGACCGGTTCATAATATCTGGCGTTATCGCCGAAGCGCGAGGTGCAGTCCCATCCGCTTTCGGCAAAAGCCATCATGCAGTGCGCGTATCTGAGCTTCAGGTCGGGGCTGATGCCTTCAGTATTGCACTTTACCCGTGAAGAATAGTATTTGCAGAGAGCATCTATGCGGCTTTGGTCATTTATCTCACGGTTCCCGTAAAAATTAAGACCGTCAGGTGTCATATGCTCGGACTGCCAGTAGTCGTATTCCTTAGAAAGCGTATCGTAGGCTGACGACAGCCACTCTTTATCGCCCGTCTCTTCAAAAATATCGCTTACTGCCATAAAAAGAAAAGGCGGCTGCGACCTTGTCAGGTAATAGGTTCTGTTTCCGTTGGGCATGAATCCGTATTTGTTTACGAGATACAGCATATTGTCCACATTGCTTTTGGCAAGCCGGAGGTTACCGGTTGCGATCAGTCCCGTGTTTGTGAAATATGTATCCCAGTAATACATTTCAAGAAACATTTCATCGGGGCAGGGAACGGTATATCTGAACGGGAGTCCTATAAGGGTCCCGTCGCCCTGCGGATTGTACTTTACGGTTTTCGGAAGATTTTCGTTTATATATTCTGTAACAGTCATATCATTTCACTCCGTTTCTTTGTAAAATTATAAAATGACTTAACATGTCTGTCAACATTTTTAATGTATCATACCTGTTTTTTGCCAAATCTGCGTTGTAAAGTGATATGACCCATTTTCTTTAAAAAAAGAAGAAAATGA
>UQDO01000045.1 GCA_900539855.1 uncultured Oscillospiraceae bacterium | reverse complement strand
TCGGGTTCTCTTTATAGTTATCGTTGTTTAATTTTCAAGGTCCGCTGCGCTTATCCTCTAAGCTTCCGTCACCGGCCGCTCTCATAAGGCGCTCGATTATATTACCACATCGCTCCCCTCTTGTCAACACCTTTTTTGATATTTTTTTAAAATTTTTTAACAAAAAGCGGCAGGACTGCTGCCGCTTTGATTTTCGTCTTGCCGCGCCGGCTTTGCCTTTTCACAACCGATAGTATATGTCGTCAAAGCTGACATCTGCATGTTGTAACAGCCTGTTTGCGTAGTCTTTATCCGGAGCGGTAAAAATATTATGTATTTCCGAAAGAAATATTTTCAGAAAATCTTATTCACACTCTATTTTTGCGACCCTGACGACGGTATTGTTTCCGTATGTAAACGGTTCAGCCTGAACAAAAAGTGTGTTTCCGTCCTGCTTATACACGGCGTCGGTGCCTGTTTCCATCCAGTAAACGCGCTTTACGGTCTCACCGGCGAGGGTGAATCGGTCGGTATACTTGTCGCTCTTTGCCTCGTTGAGGGCGACGTTTTCATTTGCAAAGACCGGCAGTGAGAAGCAGAACAGGTAATAATTTTTACCGTTTTTAAGCACGAAGTCCTTTTCTCTGCCCTCCGCTTGGGCGGCATAAGGCTTAGGAGCGCGGATCGCCTCGTCGAAAAGGTTCACCCACTGTCCGACGGCATCCAGTATTGCTTTGTCCATAAGCCGCAGGTTACCGTTTCCGTCGGGTCCGATATTAAGCAGCAGGTTTGAGCCGCAGCGGCGGCAGTCGCAAAGCGTTTCGATTATTTCTGCCGACGATTTGAAATGGAGATCGTTTTTGGCGTATCCCCAGTGATCGTTCAGCGTTTCGCACATTTCGCTTGCAAGATATTTCGGGGCACCTTCGGTATTTATCGGGAAGGGCTTTCCTCTTTCGAAGGTCACGCTGTCAAGCTCGGGGTGGCGGATCATTCCGCGGTTGCAAAGCCCCGTGTTATTGATTATTATAGCCTCGGGCTGATACGCCCTGATGGTGGCATAGAGGGCATCCTCTTCCCAGTCGGCGTCCTTTTTGTCCCACCAGCCGTCAAACCACAATCCGCCGATCTTTCCGTAGTTTTTGCACAGTATCTCGACGCTTTTTCTGAGATATCCAAGGTACGCCGGAAAATCTGTTTTATAGGTCGGCTCGTGCCAATCGAGCAGTGTATGATAGAACGACGGCGTTATCCCGGCAGTGTGGCAGGCGTCGGTAAATTCCCTTACAAGGTCCCTGCCGCAGGTGTGCACGGTGTCGTAATCGTTTAATCCGCAGGTATCGAAAAGCGAAAATCCGTCGTGGTGACGCGTGGTCAGCGTTATATATCTGCACCCCGCCTCTTTTGCGGCTTCGACCAGTTCCTTTGCCCAGTCCGGCTTCGGGCAGAAGCTTTTTACATAGTTGTCGTACTCCCTGTAAGGAATGTTGTACTGGCACTTCGCCCACTCGCCCTTTGCGAGCACGCTGTAGGCGCCGAAATGCACGAACATCCCGAAGCCCTGTTCCTCAAACTGTTTTATATACGGCTTTACTATCACGGGTATCACTGCTTTCCATATTTATTAAACGGAGCACCCTCGTGCTTTCAAGTGAAGTATATATTATCGTGCAGTCTATTGCAACAAAAAATTATTTTAGCGATATGAAAATTCACTGTTGAAAATGGCGTTCCTATACATTATAATATATAGAAGCATTTGAAAGTTTGGAGAAGACCTGATATGGAATATAATTTTTCCGATAATTTAAAGGATCTCAAGCCGTCAGCGATCAGGGAAATACTGAAGTTCACGTCTGAGCCGGGATATATCCCCTTTGCCGCAGGCAATCCGGCACCCGAGACACTGCCGACCGATGCGGTGTCTGCCATTTTGTCAGATATCATGATGGAGCAGCCGGTCGATGCACTGCAGTATTCGGTGACCGAAGGGTACGCTCCGCTTCGTAAGACTTTGAAGGATTATCTCAAATCGACCCAGAATATAGGAAGAGACAGCGACGAGCTGATAATAACCTCGGGCGCGCAGCAGGTCATGAGCCTTTCTGCCGCCGTACTGTGCGACGCCGGCGATACCGTTGTGTGCGAGGATCCGAGCTTTATCGGCTCGCTCAACGCGTTCCGCGCCGCCGGGCTGAAGCTGGTCGGCGTTCCGGTCGAAAAGGACGGCATGAACGTAGAATTGCTTGACAAGGTGCTGGACGCCGAAAAAGACGTAAAATTCATTTACACGATACCTAACTTTCAGAACCCTGCCGGTGTGTGCATGAGCGTGCAGAAAAGAAAGGCGCTTTATGAAACGGCAAAGCGGCACAAAGTTATGATAGTTGAGGACAACCCTTACGGCGACACCTGCTTTGACGGCGTTTGTCCGCCGTCCGTTAAAAGCCTTGACGAGGACGGGATAGTCATATATGCAGGCTCCTTCTCAAAGGTCATTTCACCGGGACTGAGGGTCGGCTTCGCCCTCGCGCCGTCCGCTGTGATATCCAAAATGGTGGTCTGCAAACAGACTGCGGACGTGCACACGTCAATTCTCAGCCAGATGATATGCTACCGTTTCATGACCGGAGGCGGTTATGAAAATCACCTTTCACGCAACCGTGAAATATACCGCAACAAATGCGGTCTCATGCAGTCGCTGCTCGACCGCGACATGGCGCCATTTATCGAATACAACAAGCCGTCGGGCGGACTGTTCATATGGTGCCGCATCAAAAACGGATCGGACGCCGAAAGCTTTTGCAAAAAGGCGCTTGAGAGGCGTGTTGCGGTGGTACCCGGCAGTGCGTTTTCGGTGGCGCCCGGCGGCAACGGGGACTGCTTCCGTCTGAACTATTCAACACCGACCGATGAGCAGATCATAAACGGCATCGGCATACTGGGAGAGGTCGCAAAGGCGACGCTCGGATAAGGAGAAACTATGGAAAACATGAATATCCCGGAAAAAAAGCGCGCGCTGAGCTTTATACAGTCGAGCGGACTTTTCACGCTCGGCAACTACGTTGGTGCGCTTAAAAACTGGAAAAACATGCAGGACGATTTCGACTGCATCTTCGGCATCGCCGATCTGCACGCAATAACCGTAAGGCAGGAGCCGCAGAAGCTGAGGCAGCAGATATACAGCGCCGCGGCGACGCTGCTCAGCATCGGTCTCGACCCGGAGAAAAGCATTATCTTCATGCAGTCGCACGTTGCGGCGCACTCGCAGCTTGCATGGCTGCTTGACTGCTACACGCAGTTCGGCGAGCTGTCGCGCATGACCCAGTTCAAGGACAAATCAGCAAAAAACAGCGGCAATGTCAACGCCGGTCTGTTTACATACCCGGTGCTCATGGCTGCCGACATTCTGCTTTACAAGCCTGACCTTGTGCCGGTGGGTGCCGATCAGAAGCAGCATCTTGAGATCGCGCGCGACATTGCCGAGCGCTTCAACGGCATATACGGCGACGTATTTAAAATTCCGGAAGCGTATATACCTAAGGTAGGCGCTAAAATAATGTCGCTCCAGGATCCGGAAAAGAAAATGTCGAAGTCGGACGAAAACGAAAACGCAAGGGTCGGCATACTTGACAAGCCGGAAGACATAATGCGTAAATTCAAGCGCGCCGTGACCGATTCCGAGGCAAGAGTCTGCATCGGCGAAAACAAGCCGGGTGTGAACAATCTTATCGGTATATACTCAGCCGTCACGGGCAAAACAGCCGACGAGATAACCGCCGAATTTGAGGGCAAAGGCTACGGAGACTTCAAGACCGCGGTCGGCGAAGCGGTGGTCGAGGAGCTGCGTCCGGTAAGAGAGAATTACGAGCGCTATATTTCCGACAAGGCGACGCTTGAGGAAATATACCGCAAGGGTGCCGAACGTGCCGAAAGGCTTGCCAACAAAACGCTTTACCGCGTTATGAAGAAAATAGGCTATGTACTCTGAAAAGGATCTTTTAAGCGGATTTGCAGGCAATGACGAAATCAAAACGGTTATCAGAAACGCCGTAAAAAGCGGAAGATTTCCGCACGCTTTCATTATAGAAGGCGAAAGCGGAAGCGGACGGTACACGCTTGCGAAAATGATTGCCGCCGCAGCCGTTTGCAAAGAGGAAAACGCCCCCTGCGGAAAATGCCGCAGGTGTGAGCTTGTCATGAACAATGCCTTTGCGGACGTGTATACATATTCGCCTGACGGCGCCACATTTAAGGTCGATACCGTGCGGTCGATACGCGACGGGGCGTTTGTAATGCCCATTGAAGCCGAGCGCAAGGTGTGCATTTTAAAAGACTGTGACAAAATGAACGAGCCGGCTCAGAATGCTTTTCTGAAAATTCTTGAGGAGCCGCCGTCGTTTATGGTGTTTATATTGATATGTGAAAACGCTGCCTCGCTGCTTGCCACGGTGCGGTCGCGCTGCGTTACGCTGAGTGTTTCACTGCCGGAATATGAGACGGCAGCGGAGTATGCTGCGCAAGTTTCCGGCAAGCCGCAGACGGAAGCGGCGGCAGCCGTGAAAGCCTCGCACTGCAACATAGGCAAAGCACTGAAGATATTGGCAGGAGATAAAAACACCGCCGCCATTTTGTCGTCGGAATTTATTTCCGCCATGTATAAAAAGGACAGGTTTGCGGCGATAAAAACCGTAAAGGAGCTTGAGAAGGACCGGCAGCTGTTTTCATCGTTTTTGTCAGAGCTTGAGCTGGGACTTGCAGGCGATCTTAAATCAGCCGCCTGCGGCGGTGGTTCGGCAGTGCCTATGCGCTCGCTCTCTCTATGCCTTGACACGGTCCGCAGGTATTCCGACCTGCAAAAGCACCATGTCGGTCAGCCGCTGCTCGTTTCGCTTTTATCGACCGCGATGACGGCGGAAATTTTTGAAAATTTATAACACTTGTTTTAAAGAAGAACTTGTGATAAAATCAAAACAAAAAAGACCGCTCGGGCGGTCGGACGGAGATATTAATGGTAGAAATTATCGGAGTTAAATTCCGGTCGGACGGAAGAATTTATTCGTTTGATCCGGCAGGTAAGAAATATACACAGGGCAGTTACGTTATAGTCGGCACATCAAGAGGTACCGAAATCGGCGAGGTCGCAAGTGAAAATCACAACGTGCCGGACAGCCAGATAGTCGGTCAGTTAAAGCCGGTCATCCGGCAGGCTGACGATGCCGATATAAAGCGCATGAACGAGAAGCGCGCAAAGGAAAGTGCAGCGTTTGATTTTTGCGAAAAGAAAATTCTCGAGCGCAAGCTGGAAATGAAGCTGGTCGATGTGGAAATATCGTTCGACGGCACAAAGTATCTGTTTTTCTTTACCGCCGACGGCAGGGTCGATTTCAGGGAGCTTGTGAGAGATCTTGCAAGCAATTTCCACACAAGGATCGAGCTGCGCCAGATAGGCGTGAGAGACGAGGCAAGAATGATGGGCGGACTGGGTATATGCGGTCAGCAGTTCTGCTGCTCGCGCTTTTTGTCCGACTTCCAGCCGGTATCGATCAAAATGGCAAAGGAGCAGGGCTTGTCGCTCAATCCCACAAAGATATCGGGCGCATGCGGAAGGCTCATGTGCTGCCTGAAATACGAGCAGGACGCATATGAATACCTCAATAAAATAACACCGCGCGTGGGTTCTCTGGTCGATACGCCGGAGGGCAGGGGCACGGTAACCGAGGTCAGTCTGCTGACCGGCATGCTGAAGGTCTCTTTAAGCGGAAATGAGGACGCGCTGCCCGTGACCGTCAAACGCGAGGACGCCGTAGTGCTGGGCGCCTTCAAGGGCGGCTGCAAAAAAGGCTGCCCGAAGCAGTCAGCCAGCAAAGCCGACGACGTGACAGACTGACAAGCGCCGGGCTCCGTACGGTTTCGCTCGCATACATTTGCACGGCAGCCTTGCGCTTATTACCCGAATTAACGTATTTCAAATGATGAGACAATAAAAACCGGAATTCTTTAGCTTTAAGGCGTACGGAATTCGAGTCTCTTCAGCCGAAGCAATAAATTTTAAGAGAAGAGTATGATCGTGAAAAACAAAGCTGTTTATAAAATATCGGTATCCGCGCTTTTCGCGGCGCTTATCTGTGTTGCTGTGGTGGTATTTCCGGTGCCTCTGCCGACCGGCGGATTTTTTAATTTCGGCGATTGCTTTATAATCGTAGCCGCGCTTTGCATAGGACCTCTCTGGGGCGGACTTGCGGCAGGCGTCGGCGCCGGACTGTCAGACCTTATTTTAGGCTTTGCGGTGTATTCACCGGTGACATTTGTTGTTAAATTTTTAATGGCGGTCGTGATTTTTTATATAGTGAAGGGCGTCAGAAAGACCGGCTTTAAATACGATGTCATCACCGTAACAGCAGCCGCAGCTGTCGGCGAGGTGGTCATGATCGCCGGATATTTCCTGTTTGAGATTTTCTATTACGGATTTGCCGGTGCCGCAGCCGATGTTTTGGGAAATGCGATACAGGGCGCATGCGGCATGGTGAGCGGTTCGCTTGTTTTCAACATTCTCAGCAAGACCGGCGTCACAAGTAAGCTGTTTTAGCAGCCGGTCGGATATCTTGATTTCCTTTTATAAATCAATGTATAAAACGGCAAGGCTTGGGTCTTGCCGTTTTTGTTCAAAGTGTGATTCTGCTTGTAAGGGTAATGAATATGTTGACTGCCAAAAGAGCTTGCCTTTCGGCAATTTTTGTATTATTACTCAGATAAATTTTAGTATATAGGTGCAAAAAGTATATTAACGGACGTAGGGCAGGGGCTTGTCTCCTGCCGCTTTAATTCGCTTATTAATACCGATAAATTTTAGTTTATAGGTGAATAGCATTTATATAATCAATTGACAAACGTAGGGAACGAGCCTTGAGTGTCGTTCCGCACGGTTTCATTGGGTTTTAGGGAACGACACATAGGTCGTTCCCTACAAATATACAATTAGATTTTCGGTTTTTACACCGTTAAACTAAAATTTGTCTCCGGAGGTATAAATCGACCCGGCAGGAACGGACTGTTTCTGCCGGGTTCTCTTTCGCAGATTTTTGGCTGACAAAAGCTTAAAGTTTCAGGCTCCGCCGCTCAGATGACCTTGTCGGGATTCAAAATGTTCTTTGGATCAAAGGTCTTTTTGATGCCCTGCATGAGCACTATTTCGGCATCTGTAAGCGACGCTTTCAGGTATTCCTTCTTTGCAAAGCCTATCCCGTGCTCGCCCGACACCTTACCGCCAAGCTCGTTCGCCTTTTCGTACATAAGGTCAAACGCTTTTTTGAGCTTTAGATCCCACTCGTCCTGCGGCGCGCCGTCACGGCATATGTAGACATGCAGGTTTCCGTCGCCTGCGTGCCCGAAGGACGGTATCCTCAGTCCGACCTCTTTGGCGCAGTGGTGCGTGAATTTTATAAAATCGGCTATCCTACTTCTCGGCACGACGACGTCACATTCGTCCATTTCATCGGTCGATGCCTTGATCGCTTCAAGAAAAGCGCCTCTTGCCGACCAGACCGACTTTTTTCTTTCCTCGGTATCGACAAAATACGCGTCGTAAGCGCCCATTTCCAGACACAGCTCAGCCACCCTTTCATAGCTGCTCTCAACGCTTTTCTGATCGCTGCCGTCAAAGGTCAGCAGCAGGTATGCCTCGTGCGAATCATCGGGAAATTTCTTCGAGAGAAAATCCTCTGCAAAAAGTATCGTTTCGCGCGACATGTATTCGATAGCCGTCGGCTCGGTCTTTGATTTTATTATCTCGGGCACCGCAAGCAGCGCCTCGTCCATTGTTTCAAACGGCACAAGCAGGCTCATAGATACCGTCGGCAGCGGCAGCAGACGAAGCGTCGCCCCGGTTATTATTCCGAGCGTGCCTTCCGAGCCTATCACAAGATCCAGAAGATCGTAGCCGGAGCTGTTCTTGACCACCTTGCCGCCGGGCTCTATTATTTCGCCGTTCGGCAGAACGACGGTCAGCGCCCTTACAAAAACCCTTGTCACGCCGTATTTTACGGCACGCATGCCGCCGGCGTTGGTCGATATATTTCCGCCTATCGTTGCGGATTTTTCGCCCGGATCGGGCGGATAAAACAGCCCGTTCTGCTCGACAAAATCCGAAAGCTCCATAAGCAGCACGCCCGGCTCGACCGTCACGGTCAGATTGCTCGTGTCAAGCTCCAATATCTTATCCATACGGCTCGTGCAGAGCATTATTCCGCCGTGCAGCGCAACTCCCGCCCCCACAAGTCCCGTGCCCGAGCCGCGCACGACCACAGGCAGATTTTCTCTGTATGCGTATTTCATCACGGCTGAGACCTCTTCTGTGGACAGCACAAACACAAGCGCGTCGGGCATCGCAGATATGCCGCCCAACTCGTCGTGGCTGTAGTCGCTGCTTATCTCGCCGCCGAACAAAAGGCGGTCGCGCGGTATTATCGTTTCGAGGTATTCTCTGTCTTTTGCTGTAAATTTCTTATACATTGGCACTATGCTCCTCTATCCGCTTTATAAGACTCGGCAGCATCTTGTAGATATCGGCTGTCACGCAGTAATGCGCGACGTCAAATATAGGCGCCGAGCTGTCGAGCGATACGGCGATTATGGTGTCGCTGCTCTTCATGCCTGCCGCAAACTGCACCGCCCCCGAAATGCCGAGGGTGATTATAAGCTTTGGCTTTACAGTCTTGCCGCTCAGCCCTATCTGGTGCTTTGCGTCGAACCACCCGTTTTCAACCAGCGGACGCGTGCAGGCGACCTCGCCGCCCAGCAGCTCAGCCAGTCTCTCAGCCATTTTTATGTCGTCCTTCGACTTGAAGCCTCTGCCGACCGCAACCAGCACCTCCGACTCCGATATATCCGACTCCCTCGCCTTTTTGATCGTTTCCTCTATTACGGTCGGGCAGTCGAGCCACCTTTTATCGACGGCGCAGTTTATGATCTCGCCTTTCGGTGCCTCGCACCTTTCGGGCGCCGAAAAGACCTTGTAACGCACCGTGCAGAACTGCGGACGGTTATCCGGCGTTATTATCTGCGCCATTATGTTGCCGCCGAACGCCGGGCGTATCTGCACAAGATCGGTGTTTTCCTTCATTTCAAGCACCGTGCAGTCGGCGGTAAGTCCCGTTCTGAACCTTGCAGCCACCCTCGGCGCTAAGCTGCGGCCCAAGTTCGTAGCCCCCACCAGCACCGACGACGGTTTGTTTTTAAGTATGAAATCCTCGAAGGCGTCGGTGTAAGGCTCCACCCTGAAATCGGCAAGCCCCTCGTCGTCATAGACAAATACCTTATCCGCGCCGTATGAAAGCAGCGTTTTTGCGGCGCTTTCCAGCGAATGACCGATGAGCAGTGCGTATACCGGATGCTTTGTCACCCTTGCAAGCTCGGCTGCCTTGCCCAAAAGCTCAAGAGTCACGTTGTGCAGCCGTCCGCCGTCGTGATCGGCATAAACCGCGATGCCCTTCCACGTTGATTTATCGACCGACTGCTTTTTTTCGTCCTCTTTGTATTCTATCACACCGGCAGGTCCCTTTTTAACGCAAAGTCGGCACATTTTACATCCCGACGAAATGTCGAGTCTGCCGTTTTCGTATGATATGGCGGAAAACGGGCAGAGCCTTATGAGCTCCTCCGCCGCCTCTTTTGTCACCTTTTCGTGATTTATTATCATCTGCGGCATATCCGTTTCCTCCTTTATATGTATTTTTCTTTGAGCAGCACACCGAACACACCGTCAGCCATTTCGTCGTCGCTGCCGACTATTCTTTGCCGGCTCTCGTTTTTCTCGGGCGGAAATATTCTCTCGACCTTTGTCGCCGAGCCTGAAAGACCGTAGTGCTCCGGGTTTTTGTCCGGAAAATCGTCAACCGATATTACCTTTATAAGCCCGTCGTTCCCTTCGGCTGCCTTTTTGCGCTTATATGATGGCAGGCGCGGCGTGTTTATCTCGGCGTCGGTGCAGATAAGACACGGCATACCGACCGCGGCGGTCATAATTTTATCGTCAAGCACCGCTTTGTATCGCAGTCTGCCGTCTCCTGCTGGTTCTGCCGACTGCACGTTTGCCGCGTGCGGCAGCTTTAAAAACTCCGCCACCTCGGGACCGACCTGCGCCGTGTCGCCGTCGGTGGTCTGCTTTCCGCATATCACAAGGTCGTAATTTCCCATCGCGGCTATCGCCTGCGATATCGTATAAGCCGTCGCTAAAACATCGGCGCCGCCAAGCCTGCGGTCGCTGATCAGAACGCCGCCGTCGGCGCCCATCCAGACGGCTTCGTTAAGCACCGCCATTGCGGCAGGCGGACCCATCGAAACGACCTTTAAGCTGCCGCCGTAACGCTCTCTCAGCGTCAGCCCGAGCTCAAGCGCGTAAAGGTCGTACGGATTCATTTTTCCGGCAACGCCGTCGCGTATCAGCACGCCCGTGACCGGATCGACCTTGACGTTGGACGACCCCGGCACCTGTTTGATGCAAACGATTATATCCAAATCTTATTCCCCCAAAGTAATAAAATCAACGCATGTCATATATTTTACTATATGATGTCAAATTTATCAATATATTTGTCTAATGTTTTTTAAATTTATGCAACATGACGAAATTGTTTGCTTTTTCAGACAGCGCCGCCGGTGCTCTTTAATGAGGTCAAAACCGTTGACAAATCTTACATTAAATAGTATAATGAATCGGTAGTTTTATCCGCACCGGAGGTGACCGGTGCCGATGATTGGAGTTTTATTAATGGAATGGACATCGCTTAACACATTAAGGGAAAAATATCTTTCGTTTTTTGAAAGCAAGGGTCATTTAAGGCTGGGCAGCTTTTCGCTCGTGCCCGACCATGACAAGTCACTGCTGCTCATAAATTCCGGCATGGCGCCGATGAAAAAGTTTTTCACGGGCGAGGTCACGCCGCCGCGCAAAAGGGTGACCACCTGCCAGAAGTGCATACGCACGCCCGACCTTGAAAGGGTCGGTCACACCGCGCGTCACGGCACATATTTTGAAATGCTCGGCAACTTCTCGTTCGGCGATTACTTCAAGAATGAGGCTATAGCCTGGGCGTGGGAGTTTCTCACCAAAACACTGGAAATACCCGAGGACAAGCTGTGGCCGTCGGTCTATGAGAAGGACGACGAAGCATATGATATATGGACAAAGAAGATAGGTGTTCCGGCTGAGCGCGTCGTAAGGCTCGGCAAGGAGGACAACTTCTGGGAGCACGGCTCCGGTCCGTGCGGACCCTGCTCGGAAATATATTTTGACCGCGGCGAAAAATACGGCTGCGGCAAGCCGGACTGCCGTCCGGGCTGCGACTGCGACCGTTACATGGAAATATGGAACAACGTTTTCTCGCAGTTCAACAATGACGGCAACGGCAATTATACCGAGCTTGCACATAAAAACATCGACACCGGCATGGGTCTTGAGCGCCTTGCCTGCGTAATGCAGGGGGTCGACAACCTTTTTGAGGTCGACACCGTGCGCAATATACTGAACGAGGTCTGCGCTATCTCCGGCAAAAAATACGGCGAAAACGCCGCGGACGACATTTCGATACGCGTCGTGACCGACCATGTAAGGGGCGCGACATTTATGATCTGCGACGGCGTTCTGCCGTCAAACGAGGGCAGAGGATATGTTCTCCGCCGTCTGCTGCGCCGCGCCGCGCGTCACGGAAAGCTGCTCGGCATTGACCGGCTGTTCCTTTGCGACATATGCGACAAGGTCATAGGCGAAAATAAAGGCGCGTATCCGGAGCTTGTTGAAAAGCAGGACATGATAAAGAAAATCATTTCGGTCGAGGAGCAGAACTTCGGCAAAACCATCGATCAGGGACTTAAAATGCTTGAGGACATCACTGCGGCAGGCAGTGACAGCAAGGTGCTTTCGGGTGCCGACGCATTCAGGCTGAACGATACCTACGGTTTTCCGCTCGACCTTACAAGGGATATACTGCTCGAAAAGGGCTGGACGGTCGATGAGGAAGAGTTTGCCCGTCTGATGACCGAGCAGAAGGAACGCGCAAGAGGCGCCAGAAAGGCTGCCGACGGCGAATCGTGGAAGGGCGGAGTAAACCTGTTTCCCGATGTAAAGGACGTTTCGTTCTGCGGATATGAAACGGACGAATGTGAGACCGAAATAGTCGCCATGGCTGCGGCAGGCGAAAGGGTCACCTCTGCCGGCGAGGGCGACAGCGTTATCGCAGTCCTCGCATCCACCCCGTTCTATGCCGAAAGCGGCGGTCAGATAGGCGATACCGGCGTTATAGAGGGCGAAGGCTTCAGACTCCTGGTTACCGACACCCACAAGGATCAGAACGGAATACACACTATGTACTGCACGGTCGAAGCAGGTGATGTTTCGGTAAAAAGCAGGGCAAAGGCGAAAATAGACCGCGAAAGGCGCATGGATATACGCCGTAACCACACGGCAGCCCACCTGCTCCAGGCAGGACTGAGGCAGGTTCTCGGCGCGCACGTTGAGCAGGCAGGTCAGCTTGTGACCGACCGCAGCGTGAGATTTGACTTCACACATTTTCAGGCTCTTAGCAGCGACGAGCTGGCGGCGGTCGAAAAGTATGTGAATGACGCCGTGCTTGACGCAATAGATGTTGAAAACCGCGAAATGCCTATAGCCGACGCCAAGGCGCTCGGCGCAATGGCGCTGTTCGGTGAAAAATACGGAGATATTGTCCGTGTCGTAAACGTGCCCGGCCGCTCGATAGAGCTTTGCGGCGGTACGCACGTTTCAAACACCTCGGCTTTGGGACTGTTCAAGATAGTGTCCGAGTCGTCGGTAGCGTCGGGCGTCCGCAGGATAGAGGCTGTTACCGGCCGCGGCGTTCTGTCGCTTATAAGCCAAATGACAGCGGACATATCGCAGTCGGCGGCAGCACTGAAGCTCAATAATCCGTCTGAGCTTCCGGCAAAATGCGAGCAGATAGCAGCGGCGCTGAGAGTTGCCGAAAAGGAAAACGAAAAGCTGTCCGCACGGCTTGCCGCGCAGAAGGTCAACGAGCTTCTGGCGTCGGCAAAGCAGCTTGACGGCGTAAAGCTCATAACCGCACGCCTTGAAAATATGGGCAATGACGCGGTGAGAAGCATGGCTGATAAAATACGCGATCTGGCACCCGACGCCGTGGCGGTGTTCGCCAACATAAACGGCGGACAGGTTACCTTTGCGGCGACCTGCGGCAAGGATGCCGTGGCAAAGGGAGTGCTTGCCGGCAAGCTGGTCTCGGCTGTGGCAGCCGTGGCAGGCGGCAAGGGCGGCGGCAGACCCGACTTTGCAATGGCAGGCGCAAAGGACGCTTCAATGGCGAGCAAGGCTTTGGAGGCAGTCGAAGGATTTGCCGCCGGCATGATAAAATAATTTACCGGGTGCAAGGTAGACCGGCGCCTACGGGTAATAAGCGCAAAGCTGTCTGAATAAAGGCGGCGAGCGAAGCCGTACAGTATCGGCTCTTGTCAGCCTAAATATAAACGGAGGTGTTTTACCGATGGATTGTCTGTTTTGTAAGATCGCAGCCGGCGAGATACCGTCGACCGAAATTTATTCGGACGGCGATGTGTACGCCTTTGCGGACATTGATCCTCAGGCGCCCTTTCACGCCGTGATAATACCGAGAAAGCATATTGCCTCGGCAGATGAAATAAACGGCGATAACAGCTATCTTGTTGCAAAGGTATTCGAGGCGGTCGCGAAGATAGCCAAAGAAAACGAGCTTTGCGACGGGTACCGCATAGTGAACAACTGCGGCAGGGACGGCGGTCAGACCGTTGGGCACATGCATTTTCACATGCTTGCAAAGCGCAGCCTTGAGTGGCCTCCGGGCTGATATACTTTCAAAAAATTCTGAAAGGTCGGTTTATCTATGGAAAGAGTTTATGAAATGACCATCGCAGGTCTCAAGCGCCGCCTGCCGCTTTGCAGCGTCAGCGATCATCTTGATATTGCGGCGTTTATAATATTCGGCGATGTTGAGCTTACCGTCGCAGCCTGCAAGGAGCTGCTCGCAAAGGTCGGCGAATTTGACGTAATTGCCACACCCGAGGCAAAAAGTATTCCGATAGCTTATGAAATGTCAAGACAGTCCGGCAAGCCGTATGTCGTGGCAAGAAAAGGTACAAAGGTCTACATGAAGGACCCGATCTCGGTCGAGGTGACCTCGATTACGACCCAGCATGAGCAGCATCTTTACCTCGGAATGGATGAGGTCAGAATGCTCGAGGGCAAAAAGGTGCTGATTGTTGACGACGTTATAAGCACCGGAGAGTCTCTGGAAGCGACCCGTGCTCTCGTAAAGCGTGCCGGCGGCATCATCAGCGCCAGCTGCGCCATTCTTGCCGAGGGCGACGCCGCAAAGCGCGACGACATAGTGTTTTTGGTGCCGCTGCCGGTATTTTTCAAATAGCATATAAATAAGTCACAACCTCCGGCAAAGCCGGAGGCTTGAATAAGCCCTGGAAGGGCATTTTACAGGCCACACCCCTAAAGGGGCTCCGAAAGGTTCTGCCAACCGCATTACTTCCTCGGGCAACCCCTAAAGGGGTGTTTTATTTAGCCTACTTTGTCTTGCTACCCGTAAACGGGTCTATATATTCTTGAATGCTCATCTGGTCTGCCATTTCATCTTCTTGCAATTGGTTCCTTATGTATTCCGCTATTTGTTTTTTATTGCGTCCTACGGTATCCACATAATATCCTCTTGCCCAAAAATGACGGTTCCCATATTTATACTTCAAATTTGCGTGTCTGTCGAAAATCATAAGACTGCTCTTACCCTTTAGAAATCCCATTATTTGTGCTACGCTGTATTTTGGCGGTATTTCTATAAGCATATGAATATGGTCAGGACACGCTTCGGCTTCTATTATATTTACACCTTTTTGTTCGCATAATTTTCTCAGAATTTTTCCTATGTCCGTTTTTATCTCTCTATATATTGCTTGTCTACGATATTTTGCTGCAAATACAATATGGTATTGACATCTCCACTTAGTATGTTCTAAACTATTTATGTCCTTCTCTTTCATGGTTAGGACCTCCTTGATATATTTTTGTTGGGTTGGCAAACCTCAACTTCAAATATATCAAGGAGTTTTTATTCTGTCCATAGCTAAAGCTTTTTCCCCACTGGCAAAGCCAGTGGTTGTCCTACGAATTCAAAAAGGCGCTCCCAAACATTTTGGGCGCGCCTTTGATTTTTATTTTGTTTACCGACAGTCTCAGCATAGGCTGACGAATAACGCCGCCTTCCAACCACATTTTATACTTGTATTATATAGTGATAAATTTTAGTTTATAGGTGAATGGTATTCGTATAATTAATTGATAGACGTA
>UQDO01000044.1 GCA_900539855.1 uncultured Oscillospiraceae bacterium | reverse complement strand
AGCGCCACCTTGCCAAGGTGGAGGTAGCGAGTTCGAGCCTCGTAATCCGCTCCAACGGGACGCTTAAATATGCTTTAAGCGTCCCCTTTTTAAAATCAAATACGGCGCCATAGCCAAGCGGTAAGGCAGAGGTCTGCAAAACCTTCATCCCCGGTTCGATTCCGGGTGGCGCCTCCAAAGCCCCAAGGACGAAAGTCTTTGGGGCTTACTATTAACCGAAACTTGTCAAGAATTTCGGAAAACCATCATGCACCGGAAAATGAGATGCTCTATCTTTTCTTTGACCGAATCTATAACTTTACAAAAGAGAACAGCGAACTTGTCGGCCGTGTATTGTACCATAATCCGGAGGTCGGTTATATGTTTTCAAGCTTTCGCAATTTTCTGAACAGCCAGATGCGCCGGATCTTCAAGGATTGTCCGGATGCGCTGCACAAGGATATTCCAAATGAACTGCTTGCCGACCATTACAGCAATACGCAGTTCCTTGTGTGGCAATGGTCGGCAGTTAAGCACGACGAATGCTCCAAAGAAACTGCCCACGCATATTTGAAGCAGCTTCTCACCTTTGATTGAATTAAGCAAAGTAGCTTTTTCTACACATCTCATCAGTAAGGTATACACCCTCTGCGGAGTTATTTCCGTGGAGGGCGTTATCTTTTGGTGTCTTTAGACGTGGGAATAAGCCATCGGTTCTGCCGAGGGAAGAAAAAAGAGCGGAGCGACAAAAAACAAGGCGAGCTCCATGCGAGTCATAAGTTCGGTGTTTCCTGATGCATACTATTATTTTCCCTACGCAAAATTATTCATTAATAATATACTGCTGCAATTTAATTTGGAGTACTATGCTGAATTTTGATCATACTGTTGAAATTAATTGAAGAAAATAATATAATCTAAATGGTGTTCTTAGAAAATTCAATCTAATTGTTGAACATTGGGTTGACATTTGCATTATTGCATCCAAAACAACAAAACATTTATAATTTTGGTGAGGAGAATGATGAAGCTAAAAAGTGTGTCTGAAGAATCAATGAACGAAATCACAAAAGCATTCAGCGAATATAAGTATGAAGATACTGAGAAGGCCTCTATTATATGTGCAAGGGCAAAAAAGGGATCGAAAGCTATATGAAGGGCTTTGCATTGGCTGGAATTAAGAGCGGCTGGTTATATACAATAAGCGACAGGCAAGAGGGGTATTTAATGATTTCAGAGCCTGCAAGTAAAGTGAGCTTTTCAGGAATGATGGATTTAATTATCGGCAGCATAAAAGGGATGGGAATCAGAGGAGCGATTCAGTTTATTAAAGATATGAAATCGTCTGGGGAATCATTGGAGAGCAGGCTGAAAAAGGAAAACAAAAAATATATTCAAATTGAAATGTTAGTAGTGAAAAGAGAATATCAGAATAGAGGATATATGAGGAAATTAGTTCAAATTGCATTTGATAAAGCAGATGAACTTGGGGTTCCGTGCATTGTATCAACTGACGGAGTATTGAAAATGCAGAAGTACGAGCATTTGGGTTTCAATCATTATCAGGACAGGAAGTTCAAGGAAAGAGTTTACGAGCATGATTTAATAAGATATCCAAAAAGCAGGCAGAGCAATAAATAACAATAAAATTGTTTGAGGAGATATTATGTATAGGTATGAAACGCATCTTCACACCTCACCGGTAAGCAAATGTGCGTGTGCCGGAGTGGAGGAAAGCCTGAGGTTTTACAAAGAGGTCGGGTATGACGGCGTGTTTATCACGAATCACTTCCTTGACGGAAATATCAATATTGATGCGTCAAAGTCTTACGAGGAGAAAATCAATTTCTACTTTTCAGACTATGAAAACGGTTTGGAAGTTGGAAAGAAGCTTGGTATAAAAGTTTTCTGCGGTATCGAAATTTCATACCGCGGCACCGATTTTTTAATTTACGGTCTTGACAAGGAATGGTTCCTTGCCAATGCCGGGATTATGAAAATGGATAAGACAAAAGAACTTCTGTTTATGATGAAAAACGGTGCACTTGTTGTTCAAGCCCACCCTTACCGCGAAGCCCCATATATTGATCACATCAGATTATATCCGAGGTGTGTCCACGGTGTTGAAGTGATTAATGCAAGCAGAAATGAACCGGAAAATAAGATGGCAAAGCTGTATGCCGATAATTATGGTCTGATTGAATTCGCCGGATCGGATAATCACTCCGGAAAAGGCAAAAGAAAGCTTGCAGGGATGTGCTCAAAAGAGCCGGTGACAAGTGAGTCGGACTTTGTAAAAAGAGTTAAAGAACGCGAATTGGAGGTTTTCACACTCGATTTAGACTGAAAACAAAATTAAAATTTATTTTGTTGTGCCTGATAAATACTGAGTCTTCAAACAATCCCACCACAACTGTGGTGGGATTTTTGCTTAGTATTAACGGCATGTCAGGATGCCGGAGGTTTGGGGGCTGTTTTACGAATATAGCAAAACTTATTTTAGTGCATCAAAAAAGCGAACGCATGCGCGGTCGCTTTGAATCTTAGTGGATTATAACGGTCAGCAGTTCCGGTCAAGTACAAAGATCGGTTACTGCCTGTTTAAAAATTCAATAAAATCGCAGGGGCTTTGTGGTTATTTCGCGTTTTCTTTTTCTACAAGCTTTCTGCCCATGAGAACGCCCATGACCGAAGCCATCATGAGGCCTCTTGTCCAGCCGCTCGAATCGCCGAGACAGTAAAGCCCTTCAACGCTGGTCGAAAGCGATTCATCCATCTTCACACGGTTGCTGTAGAACTTGAGCTCAGGTGAATACAGCAGTGTTTCGGTCGAAGCAAAGCCCGGCACAACATGATCCATAGCCTGTATAAAGTTGATTATGTTTATCATTGCACGGTAGGGCATAGCAGCTGTTATATCGCCGGCAACGGCATCGGGCAGCGTAGGCTTTAAGTTCGCATGAGCCAGTTCCTTCTGCCACGTGCGCTTTCCGTCAAGTATATCGCCGTAGCGCTGTACAAGTATATGTCCCGCACCGAGCATGTTGGTCAGCTCGCCGACCTTCTGTGCATATTCGATGGGCTGATTGAAGGGAACGCTGAAGTTATGCGAACAAAGAATTGCAAGGTTGGTATTCTCGGATTTGTAATCCTTGTAGGAATGTCCGTTTACAACGGCGAGATTGTTGTCATAGTTTTCCTGACTTACAAAGCCGCCGGGGTTCTGACAGAAGGTACGCACCTTATTTTTGAACGGCTTCGGGTATCCTATCAGCTTGGACTCGTAAAGGACTTTGTTTACGGTCTCCATTATCTCGTTTCTGACCTCGACGCGCACGCCGATGTCAACGGTGCCGGGCTGATGGGCGATATTGTGCTCGGCACACAGCTTCTCAAGCCAGTCAGCACCGCGGCGTCCGGTCGCAACTATCGTGCTTTCGGCGTCGATCTCAAAATCCTTTTTTCCGTCAGAGGCGTAAATGCCGCAGCACTTGTTGCCCTCAAATTTAAGATTGGTGCACTCGGTGCCGAAAAGTATTTCAACACCGTTGTTTAAAAGATGCTTTTCTATCGAAAGATATATATTCTGAGCCTTTTCGGTGCCCATGTGACGGATAGGGCAGTCAACCAGCTTAAGACCTGCCTGAATGGCGCGCTTGCGTATCTTTTTGACCTCCTCGGTATTTCCGAGACCCTCGACATGCTCGTCAGCGCCGAATTCGAGGTATATACGGTCGGCATAATCTATAAGCTCCTGAGCGGTGTCCTCGCCTATAAGTGTGGGCAGATCGCCGCCGACCTCGTAGCTGAGCGACAGCTTTCCGTCAGAAAATGCACCGGCTCCCGAAAAGCCTGTTGTTATATGACAAAACGGCTTGCAGTTCATGCAGTGCTTCGTGACCGATTTCGGACAGTGGCGCTTTTCGACCGATTGTCCCTTTTCTACAATGACTATTTTCCTGTGGCTGCCGAGCTTCAGCATCTCAATAGCCGTGAAGATACCGGCAGGACCTGCACCGACAATAACTACATCTGCTTTCATTTTCACTGTTCTCCATTCTGAACATGATTACCCATTTTAAAGGGCTTTGTGGTATTTGTCCGGTCTGTATGACCGCAACGAATATATATTAACACAAGCCGACAGTGTTTTCAAGTGCCGCAACAGATAATTTACAATTACCGACACATGAAAAATATAATATGTAAACAATAAAAAAATTATAACAATTTACTTGACAAATGCCGCAATATAAGTAATAATTATACATATATAATGCATTAATATACAAAGAGGTGCAAGACAGATGAAAAAAGCGTATCTTGTTCTTCAAAACGGAGATATTTTTGAAGGGTACTCATTCGGAGCCGAAGGCTCAACGGTCGGCGAGCTTGTTTTCACAACGGGGATGTGCGGATATATAGAGACTCTTACCGATCCGAGCTATTTCGGACAGATAGTTATGCAGACCTTTCCGCTGATAGGTAATTACGGATTTATAGAGGACGACGCCGAGGGCAAATGCTCTGTTTCGGGATACATAGTAAGGGAATGGTGCGATATGCCGTCCAATTTCAGAAGCGGCGGTGATATTGACACATATCTGAAGCGGCACGGTATTATCGGACTTTGCGGTATTGATACGCGTGCGGTCACTAAGATAATACGCGAGCACGGGGTCATGAATGCGGTCATATCCGACAGTCTGCCCGTTTGTACCGAGGCTGTAAATAATTATTCGGTCAAAAATGCCGTTAAAAGCGTCACATGCAAGGAGACATCGGTATATAAAGCAAATAATGAAAAATACAAAGTAGTGCTTTACGATTACGGCGCAAAGGAAAATATGATCCGTGAGCTGCTTTTGCGCGGCTGCACCGTAATAAGGGTGCCGTCAGACACTTCAGCCGACGAGGTCTTAAAGCTTTCGCCCAACGGTATAATGCTTTCGAACGGTCCGGGCGACCCTGCCGAAAATACGGGATGTATAAAAGAAATAAAAAAGCTGCTGGGTGCAGTGCCGATGTTCGGTATATGCTTGGGACACCAGCTCATGGCGCTTGCCGCAGGCGGTAAGACCGAAAAAATGAGGTACGGTCACAGAGGCGTAAACCAGCCGGTCAAAGAGGTCGGCGACAGCCGTACATATATAACAAGTCAGAACCACGGCTACTCGGTCATAGCCGACAGCATAAAGGGCAAAGGTTCACTAAGCTTTGTAAACGCCAACGATGGCACATGCGAGGGCGTCGATTACAAGGATTTGAATGCGCTTTCGGTGCAGTTCCATCCGGAGGCCTGCTCGGGACCCAAAGACACTTCGTTTTTGTTCGATAAATTCATTAAATTAATGGAGGAACGGTAAAATGCCTCTTGACAAAAGTATAAAAAAGGTGCTTGTAATAGGCTCCGGACCTATCGTGATAGGTCAGGCAGCTGAATTTGACTACGCCGGAGCGCAGTGCTGCCGCGTGCTCAAAAAACTTGGCATAGAAGTGGTGCTTGTAAACTCCAATCCTGCCACAATAATGACCGATAAAGCACTTGCGGACGAGATATATCTCGAACCGCTGACTGCGGAAACGGTAAAGAGAATCATTTTGAAGGAAAAGCCCGACAGCGTGCTTGCCGGTCTCGGCGGTCAGACCGGACTGAATATAGCCATGCAGCTTGCGAAAGAGGGCTTTTTTGAGGCTTCGGGCGTGCGTCTGCTCGGTACCGATGCCAAGGCGATAAGCAGGGCGGAGGACCGCGAGCTGTTCAAGGAGACCATGCAGAAGCTCGGTCAGCCGACCGTACCGTCGGATATTGCAAACGACACCTATAAAGCGCTTGAAATAGCCGAAAGCATAGGCTATCCGGTCATAGTAAGACCGGCGTTTACCCTCGGCGGCTCGGGCGGCGGAGTGGCAAATAACGCAGAAGAGCTCCGGGTCATAGCCGCGACCGGTCTTGAGCTTTCGCCTATTGGCCAGATACTTGTTGAAAAATATATTTTCGGCTGGAAGGAAATAGAGTTTGAGACCATGCGTGACTCTGCCGGCAACGTCATTGCCGTTTGCAGCATGGAAAATTTCGATCCGGTAGGCATACACACCGGCGACAGCATGGTCGTTGCGCCGGCACTGACCCTGTCGGACAAGGAGTTTCAGATGCTGCGGTCGGCGTCGCTCGATATAATTTCCGAGCTTGGAATAGTCGGCGGCTGCAACTGCCAGTTTGCACTTGACCCGGACAGTTTTGAATATTCGGTCATTGAGGTAAATCCTCGTGTGTCGCGTTCCTCTGCGCTTGCAAGCAAGGCAACAGGATATCCTATAGCAAAGGTCACCACTATGATCGCGCTGGGATTTACGCTTGACGAGATCAAAAACGACATAACCGGCAAGACCTGCGCCTGCTTTGAACCTGCGCTCGATTATGTGGTCGTAAAGCTGCCGAAGTGGCCCTTTGATAAATTCTATAATTCAGACAGGACGCTCGGCACTCAGATGAAAGCTACCGGCGAGGTCATGGCTATAGCGCCGTCGTTTGAGGCGGCACTGATGAAGGCGGTGCGCGGCGCAGAGATAGAGGCTTATGATCTTAATAAGCCTTCTAAGGATAAAGATCCGCTTATGTCACGCCTTAAAAAACGTGACGATCAAAGGTTGTTTACCGTGTTTGAGGCGCTGAAAAGCGGCGTGACGGTCGAAGAAATTCACGATATCACTAAAATCGACCGCTTTTTCCTGTGCAAGCTAAAAAAGCTCGCCGATTTTGAAAAATCGATAAAGGGAAAGCAGATCACCGATGAGCAGTATCTGACAGCCAAAAAGCTTGGTTATCCCGACGTTTCGATAAAAAAGCTTACCGGTATAGGCGACCTGCCGAAGCTTCATGCGTCATATAAAATGGTCGATACCTGCGGCGCCGAATTTGACGCCGAGACGCCTTATTTTTATTCGACATATGACAGCGAATGCGAATCGCGTTCCTTCAAAAAGAGCGGTAAGCCGACCGTTATTGTTTTGGGCTCGGGACCTATAAGGATAGGTCAGGGCATTGAATTCGACTATTCATCGGTGCACTGCGTATGGACCTTGAGAGAGCAGGGCTACGATGTTGTTATAATCAATAACAATCCGGAAACTGTCTCTACCGACTACGACACGGCTGACAGGCTGTATTTTGAGCCTCTTTGCGAGGAAGATGTCATTAATGTTATAAAGGCTGAGCAGCCGGTGGGAGTGGTTGTTGCCTTCGGCGGTCAGACGGCTATAAAGCTCACGGAATATCTTCATGACAACTCAATCGCGATACTCGGCACGTCGGCGGAAGGAATCGACATAGCCGAGGACAGAAAGAGATTTGACGAGCTGTTGGGTCGGCTTTCAATAAAAAGACCGTCCGGTTACGGCGTTAAGACCGCAAAAGAGGCAATCATAGCCGCACATGAGCTGACATATCCCGTTCTGCTGCGCCCGTCTTATGTTATCGGCGGTCAGAACATGAAGATAGTATATAACGACAGCGAAGTCGAGACCTACATGGATATCATATTAAAGGGCAATCCCGATAATTCAGTCCTTGTGGACAAATACATGATGGGAACGGAGCTTGAGGTAGATGTCATATCGGACGGGAAAAATGTGCTCATTCCCGGCATTATGGAGCATGTCGAACGTGCCGGTATACACAGCGGCGATTCAATAGCCGTATACCCTCCGTATTCGCTCGATGATAAAATGATAAACACGGTCTGTACGTCGTCCGAAAAACTGGCGCTTGCCCTCGGCACCAAAGGTCTTGTCAACATTCAGTACCTTATTTTCAAAAACGAGCTGTATGTCATAGAGGTCAACCCGCGGGCGTCGAGGACAGTCCCTTATATAAGCAAGGTGACCGGTGTGCCCATGGTCGAGCTTGCCTCAAAGGTCATGACAGGGTCGGATCTCGTGTCTCTGGGCTTCGGGACCGGTCTTTATAAAACGCCGCCTTATTATGCGGTAAAGGTGCCGGTGTTTTCGTTTGAGAAGCTAAGCGGCGTGAACTCGACCTTGGGACCGGAAATGAAGTCTACCGGAGAGGTGCTGGGTGTCGGCAGAACGCTCAACGAGGCGCTGTTTAAAGGACTTACCTCTGCCGGACTTAATGTGAAGCTGCCGACCGTAAAGCGCGATGTCGGCGTGTTTATAAGCGTCGATGAGCATGACTATGCCGATCTTCTTACCTTTGCCAAAAAGCTCAGCGATCTCGGCATGAAGATATTTGCAACGCCCGATACCGCCGATGCCATACGTCCGCTCGGAATAGATGTTGAAACCGTAAAAAGCATGAAGGAGAGCGACAACGCTTTCAAGCTGCTTGAAAGCGGAAAGGTAAGCTATATAGTTTATACAGGCGCACTTTACGACTCAACGCTTGACGATTACATACGCCTTCAGCACCGCGCAAGGCAGCTTGCGATAGCATGCTTCACATCCCTTGACACCGCAAACGTTATGGCTGATGTCGTGGCGAGCAGGTTTACCGAAGAAAACACCGAATTGGTTGACATAAATCACATGCGCAGTTCTCACCCCAAGGTCGGTTTTACGAAAATGCAGGGAACGGGCGACGACTATATATTCATAGAAAACTTTGACGGTAAGATAACCTGCCCGGAATCACTCTGCATAAGCCTTTGCGACCGGCACAAAGGAATAGGCGGAAACGGCATTGTGCTTATTGAAGGCTCGTCTGTCGCCGATGCTAAAATGCGTATATTCAACAGCGACGGCACCGAAGGCAAGATGGCAGGAAACTGCATCCGCTGCGTCGGAAAGCTGCTGCATGACAAAGGCTATGTAAAGGGAAACGATCTGACCATAGAAACGGCAAGCGGAATAAGAAAACTGCACCTTTACACGGTCAACGGTCTTGTCGGAGCTGTGACCGTAAACATGGGAAAGGTTGATTTTAAAGCAAAATCTTTGCCGGCAAGTGTTGACATTGAGAGCATGATAGATTATCCTATATGTATCGGAAAAAAAGAATACAGTGTGACCTGCCTTTCGGTCGGCAATCCGCATTGCGTGGTGTTCTCCGACAATGTGGATGATATCGATATGGAAAGCATAGGTCCGCTCTTTGAAAACGCGCCGATCTTTCCGGAGAGAATAAACACGGAGTTTGTAAAGGTGGTAAACAGCCGGCTTCTCAAAATGCGTGTTTACGAGCGCGGAAACGGTGAAACGCCTGCCTGCGGCACCGGTGCTTCGGCTGCCGTTGCAGCTGCGGTCAGAAAGGGTATATGCAAAGAGGGCGAGGACGTAACGGTCAAGGTGCCGGGCGGCGATCTGAAGGTCTGCTGTGCGGACGGTGAGGTTTACCTTACCGGAAATGCCGAGCTCATTTTTGAGGGCGTCACGCAGTACTGAAACACGATAAAAGGGGATAATATTTAATGAAATTGCTTGAAGAAAAGATAAAAAGCGAAGGAAAGGTACTGGATGGCAACATTTTAAAGGTTGACTGCTTTTTGAACCACCAGATAGACGTTATGTTCCTGTGCGAGCTCGGCAAAGAGTTCAAAAGGCTCTTTTCTGACAGTAATATCACAAAGATACTGACCATTGAGGCGTCGGGTATAGGCATTGCCTGCCTGACCGCGCAGTATTTCGGCGTGCCGGTAGTGTTCGCGAAAAAGAGCCGTTCCAGCAATATTTCGGCAAGCTGTTATTCAGCCGAGGTAGAGTCTTATACCCACGGCACAAAAAACACGATACTTGTGTCAAAGCAGTACATAAACGAAAACGACAATGTGCTTATAATAGACGACTTCCTTGCCACCGGCAATGCGCTTATAGGTCTTATAGAGATAGTCGAATCGGCAGGTGCAAAGGTCGCCGGATGCGGTATAGTGATCGAAAAATCATATCAGAACGGCGGAGAAATTGTAAGAAGCCGCGGATATAGGGTGGAGTCTCTGGCAAAAATAAAGGCCATGAGTGAAAACGGAATAGAGTTTTGCTGATAAAGAGGTGTCTTTATGTATATCGACTGGACATATATAGTACTCGTTCTTCCTGCGGTGATCTTTTCGCTTGCAATGAGCGCTTTGGTCAATTCTTCATTTAAAAAGTATTCCTCGGTTTTATCATACAGGGGCGTCACAGCTGCTGATGCGGCGCGGCGTGTGCTTGAAAGCAACGGCGTATCGGGCGTGACGTTTGAACGTGTGGCAGGTAATCTGACCGATCACTACGACCCGAGGACAAATGTGATAAGGCTGTCCGACGGCGTTTACAGCAGCACGTCGGTCGCGGCTATAGGCGTTGCCTGCCATGAGGCAGGGCATGCTGTGCAGTACGCCAAAGGGTATGCGCCCATAAAATTCAGGGCAGCGATAATACCGATCACAAACATTGGCTCGAAGCTTTCGATACCGTTGATAATTTTAGGCATTGCTTTGTCCTATATGGGCGAGATATTTACAATGATAGCATATATAGGAGTTGCGCTTTACGGTCTTTGTGTGCTGTTCCAGCTTGCAACGCTGCCGACCGAGTTCAATGCGAGCCGACGCGCGCTCGAAAGTATCAAGTCTTGCAATATATTGTCAGCAGACGAACTTGTGGGCGCGAAAAAGGTGCTCAGCGCCGCCGCTATGACATATGTTGCGGCACTTGCCGTGACTCTTATGCAGTTTTTAAGACTGCTCATAATAGTCTCGGGTTCCAGCCGCCGAAACAGAAGATAAAAACTTAACAGATAAAATAATATCCTGCCGATTCGATCGGCAGGATATTTGTTTTGAGGTGATAAGATCTATAAAGGAATACGCTTTCGGTCAGCCTAACTGCGTATTTCGATCTCGATCTGCTCCCCGTATTTTTTACGGTCTTCTTGCAGTTCTTCTAATATTTCATTTATTGTTTCAATGCTCGGAATAAGCTCTTTTGAAACAGTCTTTTCTCCCGTTATTACTATTTTTTCTGCATCGCACTCGCTCCACAGCAGGTCCCAGAAAGCGTCCCAGTTTTCTCCATAAAAAAGGGGAAAGTCAAACGCTTCCTTGATTCTTTTATGAATTTCTCCCTGATACCTGCAACCGGTCAGATCCAGATTAACGGTTTTTTTATATTCCATTGCGCATAACCTCATTCAAACGATTTCCAAAAATGTCTCATAATGATCGTAGGTAACAAACAACAATCCGTCGTTTGACCATAGTAGGCGGTGGCCATTTCTCCTTCCGCTGTAATAGTTGATATCTGCCTCATACCATACTCTACCAGCAATATGTGGCAAATGTTTATTTCGATTTTGGTAAATCCCCATCATTAGCATTTTTCCTGGTGCAAACTTAGCAGGTGCTTTTCCCCATTTCCAACCCAGTGTTACCAATTCTTCTTTTGTAATATAGTATTCCGGTAGTTCAGAAAAATATTTTATCCAGTAATCCGCACCATTTTGTTCATCCTTTGTTCCGTGTCAAGCAATCACCGCTTTCATAGGTAGTATAGTGCATCGGCAATTTGGGTGAAGCGGTGGCTCTACATCCGTGATTTAATTCATCTGATAGATTTGACCGTGGTGTGAGCGGCACTCCAAACAAGTCTTAAGGTCAAGAATTGCAATCCAGTTTTTAAAAGTCTGGCTTATTTGGGTAGGTGGTGAATAGGAATCAAACAGACCTTTTGTCAATACATAGGAAATATCGGCTGAAGCGATATACCCATGCATCTTTTTTACATACATTATAACACTTCCCTATTTTATGATAAAGATAAATATCTCTCCATTAATAGGTTTAAATAGTCCAAAAGTTGCACTACTTTGTACAACTTTCAGAAAATATTATTAAATTTACATTTTGACGGATATAATCCTGACGCAAAAAGCGGAAAACGGAGTTCAGATTTGAAAGTTCAGGCAGAGATACAGCATCTGCTTGCGAAAGTTCATTGCTTTAAAGTTTTGATTTGAGCAAGCGTATTTTTTGGCTATGCGCTATGAAATAATTTTGACAAATTATTTACATTTGAACATCTCGCAAAGCCAAATATTTCACAGCGAAACTGCATTGCTCACCGCAAGGTGATTTTCATTAAAAAAGACCAAGTCTTATAACTTGGTCTTCTGGTCCGAGTGGCGAGAATCGAACTCACGGCCTCTTGAACCCCATTCAAGCGCTCTACCAAACTGGGCTACACCCGGATACCGAAAGTATAATAACACATTGTGCTTTATAATTCAAGTGTTTTTTTCAAAAAAACAAAACTTTATAAATTTTTCCGCGGCAGATATATAGCTGCCGCGGAACATTTATATCAGTATTTCCTGAACCAGACCTGCATATTGCTTTCGCCGCGGTTGGCAAAGGCGTAGTACGGTATCAGTCTGACGCTTACGGGAACGGTGTCGGTTGACAGCGGCATATAAAGTGCACCGCCCGGTGCGGTTTTACGTCTGCCCTTTAAAACAAGAGTATTCAGCCAGTCGTCGGCGGCTTCTACCGCAGCACCCTCAAGCGATGAGTCGAGTGAAAGTGCAAACAGGTCGTCTCCGTTGTCGACCGCCTCGGCGCAGTATACCAAAGGTCCTCTCATAACCGCAACCTTTCCGGCATTTTCGCGGACATGGGGTGAGGACTCTATAAGCACCACGGGCATTGAAAACTCCGCAGTTATCGTAAACTCGTCGGATGTAACATCTATATACGCATATCCGTTTCTGATATCTGAAATATCCTCTTTGTCGCTCGTCTCGATTTTATACTGCTGACACCATCCCGGTATGCGGACAGCGACCATTTTACCGCATGCGCCGGTTATCTTAATATTCACATTGCCGTCGGCAGGATATAGCGTGTCCTGATCAATGCTAACTGCATTGCCGTCAAGCTCAATGCGTGCACTGCTTTTTGCATAATGATGTATAAATAGGGTGTCTGTACCTGCGGAATAAAGTATTCCGCCCAATGACGCTATCATTCTTGTCACATTCGGCGGACAGCACGAACACTCGAAAACCTCTACACGCTGAGATGCCGGAAGCTTTATCGACGATGATGTGAGGCTTGCATTTCTTGTTTTGAACGGCGAATAGATTTCAAGCGGATTGCTGTAAAAAAACTTTTTGCCGTCAAGCGACACACCGGACAAAAATCCGTTGTAAAGTGCGCGCTCGGCTGTGTCGGCATATTTTGAGTCGGGCTCGGCTGCTGCCATGCGTGTAGCAAAAAACACCATTGATATTGCGGCGCAGGTCTCAGTATATGCCAGAAGATTCGGCAGGTCGTAGTCAACCGTGAAGGCTTCGCCGTCGCTCGACGAGCCGACACCGCCGGTTATGTACATTCTGCGGTTAATTATGTTGTCAAACACGCGCCTGCAGGCGTCGAACAGTTCATTGTCATCGTTTTCAACCGCTGTATCAGCCATTCCGCAAAGCAGGTACATCATGCGTACGGCATGCCCCTCGGCTGTGGACATTTCTCTTACAGGACACTGGTCCTGCGAATATGCCGGCTTCACAGTGCCGAAAAGAACTGTGTCCTCGGTCGGATGCTTTCCGCGTTCATCAATAAACCACGTCGCCATTTGCAGATATTTTTTGTCCTTTGTGTGGCGGTAAAGCTTAACGAGAGCAAGCTCGATTTCCTCATGACCGGGCGTGTAAAAAGGTACTTTGTGCTCATCTATAAATATTTTTTTCACATGATCGGCATAACGGCAGACTATACGGAGCAGCTTGTCCTTGCCGGTCGCCTTATCATAGGCTACCGCCGCCTCAATCAGATGCCCGAGGCAGTAGAGCTCATGACGGTCACGCAGCTTGAATTTTGCGTACGGCTCCAAAGTCAGATAAAACGAGTTGTAATATCCGTCCTTGTCGGCGTTTTCTTCGATGAGATCGACAACACCGTCAACTATTTTTTCAAGGCGCTCATCCTTTTTGTCAGCTGTTATGTATGCGACGCTTTCGATCCATTTTGCAACATCGGAATCCCAAAAAAAATGCGGTTTGTTTGGGTCGCCGTTCTGCCAGTTGCATTTAAAGGCATCAAAGCGTCCGGTATCCGAAAAACGGTCATATACGCTGTTGATGGTCACCTCACGGTTGAGCTTCTGGCGTGCGCCCCAAAAGCCGCCCAGCTTAACATTATCAAACGGTATCTGTCTCATCGGTCTGCTCGTTCTCCTTTAAGTTTGCTTGCTTTGCTGTAATCTTAACATATGACGGTACATTTTAATATAGATAAAATCAAAAATATCATTGCAAAAATCACATAAAAACATTATAATCAATAAAGAGGTGACAGCCAATGCCGGAATTTCTTGATCTCAACCGTTTGCCGGAGTACTCACATTCATCGTTCAGGTATTTTGAAAAGCACGAAAAGCATATAACAAGGGTTTGCCTGCAAGATGTGCTGGTAATGATATTTGACGGGACTTTGCGCTTTTATGAGAACGGTGTGCCGGTTGAGGTGCCTAAGGGCAGCTTTTATATTCAAAAGAAGGGGATACCGTACGACGGTGTCGTTGAAAGCGACGAACCGCAGTATTACTACATACATTTTCTCGGTAATTTCAACATGGACGACGGCTTGCCGATTTCGGGACCGGCTGACTTCACAGAGCTCTTTCCGCTTTTTAGAGAGCTTGACCGTGCGAGGTTCACAAAGGCGTCAAGGGTTGAAATAAACGGTGCCTTTTACAGCATACTGTCAAGTCTTAAAAAAGGTGCGCAAAGACCCGAAAAAAACGCTGTGGCGGCAAAAATCGTTTCATACGCCACCGAGGACATAAGCAGACCGCTGTCGCTTGATCTCATAGCGGCAAAGGCCGGGTATTGCAAAAATCAAGTTATCAATCTGTTCAAGCAGGAAACCGGAATGACTCCGCATGCGTATATCACGCACATAAGGCTTGATACTGCATCGCGCCTTCTTGTCAGCACCGATATGTCGGTCGAAAAGATAAGCTCTGAATGTGGTTTCGGAAGTTATGTAAATTTCTACAAGGCGTTCATCAAGAAATATAAACTCTCGCCGCTTGACTGGAGAGAAAAACACATGGGAGAATAAATATGGATGCCCATCAAATGCTTCTGCTATAA
The DNA here is from genome assembly GCA_900539855.1 of uncultured Oscillospiraceae bacterium. Classification (GTDB taxonomy): domain Bacteria; phylum Bacillota; class Clostridia; order Oscillospirales; family Acutalibacteraceae; genus UMGS172. Next base: position 1,242 of record UQDO01000044.1, on the reverse strand, counting down.
AAATATTAAAAAAAACTTGCAATTTCACATAAAAAAGACTTGCAATTTGGGACGATGTATGATATCATAGCTTTCGTGGCTTGGGGGTATAGCTCAGCTGGGAGAGCGCTTGAATGGCATTCAAGAGGTCAGCGGTTCGATCCCGCTTATCTCCACCAAACTTTGGTGTGCTGAGTATTCTTAGATAACCTGCTTCATGCGAAGCAGGTTTTTTCATGCCCGTTCCCTTTTGGGAGCGGGCTTTTTGTTTTATGCGGCAATCGTCACAATGTCCAGCCCTTCACAGAACTGTGTAAAGTCAATGTTGAAATCAATGTGTAGCTTGTAGTCACGGTATACCTCTACCCGCTTTATCAAACAGCTCACGATCATTTTCTTTGCTTCTATGCTGGCTGTGTCGTACATTTCTGCCCATGAGATGATGTCGTTATATTGCGTGTTCAGCGAGGCCATCACCGCTTGTCCTTCGTCATAGGCCGCTTGCGCTGCCTCTAAATTCTCTTGGAGCTCTCTGCATTTCGTTTCGGCTTCGGCAATTAGAGAGTTTAGCAGCTCTTTAGAAAAGCTACTCTCTCCACGGATGGTCTTGATGACTTCGCCTTTCAACGTTTCAAGGTCTGCGGCAGCTTTGACACACTCGGATCGAACAATGTGGAGCAGGCTTTTCCGCTGCTCCATCTTCTCACGGTAACGGGCGCTAACGATCTCGCTTTTGGGAATTGCTTTCATGCGTTCAAAGATTTGGCGCACTAGCTTATGAAAGGCCGCCAGCTACCCGCTGAACAGGGATTTTTCAAAATTTCTTTTGCCTTAGTAATCCGGGAACGGGGGTTTTGGCAACCGGCGGGGCAGAGAATTTTTCCCTTCACTCCCTACAACACCGCGTTTTGAAATTTGCCAAACGGGGCAGGCAGCTTTTTTCTGGCTTCACCTACCTACTACGGGTGACTTTGCGATTTTGCCAAACGGACAACAAAAAAAGCAGCAAATCTTTTTCAGACTTACTGCTTTCGCTGGCCGCCGGTGGGCGGCTGGTATTCAGTTTTTCAGCTTATCGGTCAAAGCGAAACTTGAATAGTGCGGCAATTAGCTGCTGCTTCACATATTCCTCAACCTCGGCATTTACTTGACCGTTCATTTTAGAAAAATACCGGATATATCCGGCGTAATGGGAACGGACGGTGTTTATTGCGTCCGGGTCGCCCTCATGCGCCTTGACGATTGTTTCATAGGGGAGAAGTT
>UQDO01000043.1 GCA_900539855.1 uncultured Oscillospiraceae bacterium | reverse complement strand
ATGTGTCGTTCCGCGCGGTTTCATTAGGTTTTAAGGAACGACACATAGGTCGTTCGGTTCAGTCTGTCAATATGTTAATTACACTGCTAAACTAAAATTTATTTGTGTGAAATCTGTTTTCCGGCTTTATTGGTAACAGAAGAAAACCGAACGCACCTTGGGTGTGTTCGGTTTTCTTTTACATGTTTCCGCTTTGAAGCATGACCGCTGCAAGTGCTGCTATAGGCGCCGTTTCTGCACGGAATATTCTCGGTCCTAATGTAGTCACTATGGAACCGGCATTTTTAAGCTGCTCTGCCTCGGCGGCGGTAAAACCACCCTCCGGACCTATTATAATACCGACAGTTCTGACGTCTTTTTCTATCTTCCCTATCGATTCGCCGCCAAGCTCGTAACAAAAGAACGACTTGTCGAGTTCTCCTGCCTCCTTTGCGGCAATCGGCAGCGTAAGACATTCGCCCACCTCAGGCAAAATGCCTCTGCCGCACTGACCTGCCGCCTCAAAGGCGATCTTCTGCCAGCGTTCGGTCTTTTTCTCAAGGGACTTCGGATCGGGCCTTGAAACGCAGTTTGCAGACAGCACCGGTACGATACGGCAGGCACCCGACTCTACCGCCTGTCTTACTATAGTATCCATTTTATCGCCCTTTGTAATGCACTGATAAAGTGTGACAGAAACCGACGGTTCTGTGGCGTTGGCGGTGTAGCTCAGTATTTTAAGCGACACTTTATCCGTACATTCGGTTATAACACAGCGATAATCTATTCCCCTGGTGTCGCAGACCGTCAGCTCCTCACCACATCTCATTCTCAGTGATTTTATTATATGATGTGCGTCCGCGCCGTCTATAAACGGCTGCTCGGCAAAATGTTCTTTAAAAAATCTCGGCATACCTTATTCCTCATAATTTTTTAAATATTATACCGTTTTGCCGGTGCCGATGTCAATACCATATATTCTGCTGCCATTATAAAAAAATCACCATCCGTTTTTACGGACGGTGATCTCAAATTAAGAATTATTTAAGGAAACCGAGGCTTCTGATGATCGCCGGTTCCTTAGCCTTGCCCTGGCAGACCTGGAAGAAGCAGATTATCTTTATCACCTGTATAACGATAGTTGCTATACCGTAAGCGATAGGCACTATTATGGTCCAGAAAAGCAGTACCAATGCTATAGCCATAAGCAGCTCTGTTACGGTGATCTTGATGACCTGTCTTACATGGAACATTGCAAATTTGGAGTCCTTTGCAGCAAGCAGCGCAATAATTATTCCCAAAACTCCTGCAAGGTATCCGAGAAGGGCATACACCTTGTTATCGGATATGTCCTTTGCGTCAAACTCTGCGGTGTGATCGTAAGGATCATAAGCATATGCCGGCTGAGGTGCGCCGTACTGAGGGCCTGCACCGTACTGCGGTCCGGCGTTGTACTGCTGACCTGCGTTATACTGCGGTCCGGCATTATACTGGGGAGCTGCCCCACCGGCAGGCTGCCCTGAGGTCTGGTTTGCGGCGTCAAATCTTGTTCCGCAGCGCGTGCAGAACTGAGAGTTGTCGTCGACCTGGTTCTGGCAATTAGGACAAATTTTCATGACTGATCATACCCCTTTATTTGAATATTAATTAGAATAGCTTTGCTTTGGTGGTCACTTCAGACTTCCCGTGATTGTAAAATTTACGGTTGTCAAGTGCCCATAATTTATTTGTATACTCGCCGCTGTCGGTACCGCCCACAGCCTCCTCAAGCTCGTATATTCTCGCATCCATAAGATCAAGCTCGCTGAGCAGTTCAGCCTCTATAAACATAGGTCTGACCGCCGCGCCGAACTCCGGCTCACCATGGTGTGAAAGCACCATGTGCTGAAGCAGCAGTTTTGTCTGCTCCGAGGTGCCCAAATCCCCAGCTGTCTTTTCGATCATCATAGCGCCCTTGGCGAGATGACCGATGAGATTGCCTTCAAGCGAATATCCGCTTGCGGTGCCGCAGTCATTCACCGTAAACTCGGTGGTTTTTGCAATATCATGCAGCATTGCGCCGCCTATAAGAAGGTCGCGGTTGACCGACGGATATATGCGGCAGACCGCCTCGGCAAGGCGTACTATCGACAGTGTGTGGTATAAAAGTCCTCCGCGTATGGCATGATGGAGGCGGAACGCAGCCGGCCAATAAAGCAGCTTTTCACGGTTGTCGTTATATATTTCGGTTACCAGCGCCTTGATTTCATCGTCAGAAAAGCTTGCGGCTATTCCCATAAGTTCCGCAAACATCGCCGCACCGTCCAGATCGGCACTCGGCACAAATTCGGACGGATCGACCCCGTCCGAAGGAACAGCCTTCCGCATTTTTTCCACGCGCAGCTGATCGACACCGTTATACGGACTTACCGTTCCCCTCACCTTTACGATATCTCCGACCGAGAACATTCCCTGCAGTTCCTCTTTATAATCCCACAGTTTTGCCGATATCTCACCGCTTTTGTCGCAAAGCATAAGATCAAGGTAGGGCATACCTTTGGCGGTGGTCTTTTTATCTGCGGTCTTGATCATGAAAAAGCGGTCGGTCGCCGCCGCAGTATTGAGGTTCATATGTACACCTGCTTTTATCTTAAGATTATATCTTCACGCGCCGGACCGTTTGAAACCATTTTTATAGGCACACCTATTTCTTTCTCGATAAACTCAACATAGTCCCTGCACTCTTTGGGCAGATCGCTGTAATTTCTTATGCCTGAAACATCGGTTTTCCAGCCCTTGAGCACCTTAAGAACCGGCTTTGCTTTATTGAGAAGCGGAGTTACCGGGAACTCCTTCGTGACCACGCCGTCTATCTCGTAGCCTACGCAGACCGGTATCTCATCGAGATATCCGAGAGCGTCTATAACGGTCAGTGCGACCTCGGTCGCGCCCTGTATTTCACAGCCGTAACGTGTCGCCACACAGTCAAACCAGCCCATTCTGCGCGGTCTGCCGGTAGTTGCGCCGTATTCGCCGCCGTCACCGCCGTGATCTCTTAAAAGCGATGCTTCTTCGCCGAATATTTCGCTTACAAAAGCGCCGGCGCCGACCGCACTTGAATATGCTTTGACAACAGTTATTACATCCTTTATCGCATAAGGCGGCAGTCCTGCGCCCACAGCACCATAGCCTGCAAGTGTCGAGGACGACGTGACCATAGGATAAATGCCGTGGTCGGTATCCTTCAACGAACCGAGCTGACCCTCAAGCAGTATCGTTTTACCGGCTCTTTCCGCATCGCGCAGGAAAGCGTGAGTATTGCCGACATAAGGCTCTATTTCATCGCGCCATTTAAGCATCTGTGCCAGGCAATCGTCAAATGAAAGCGGCTCATTGCCGTAAACATCCTTTATTATTATATTCTTTACCTCAAGCACTCTTGCGAGCTTTTCACGGAGCGACTCCTCGTCAAACAGTTCGCAGACCTGAAAGCCTATTTTTGAATATTTATCGGAATAAAACGGAGCGATACCCGACTTAGTAGAACCGAAGCTGTTTTTACCGAGTCTCTCCTCCTCGTATACGTCAAAAAGCACATGGTACGGCATGACGATCTGAGCACGATCCGATATCATGATCTTAGGTGTTTTAACACCCTTTTCAAGTATACCCTTCAGTTCTTTTGTAAACTGATCAATGTTAAGAGCAACGCCGTTGCCGATAACGCAGGTTACGTTATCGTTGAAAACGCCGGACGGAAGCAGATGAAGCGCAAATTTGCCGTATTGATTTTTAATAGTGTGACCGGCATTTGCACCGCCCTGAAAACGCACGACAACATCGGCTGACGTTGCCAGCATATCGGTGATCTTACCCTTGCCCTCGTCGCCCCAGTTGGCGCCGACAATAGCTTTTACCATAGTTAATACACCCGTAACCTTTCTTCCCATACTGCGGTCAATATGCAGCACCGCAGCCGTCCGGATCCGCCTTTGGCGGTTGATTTCCACAGACAAGTTTATTATATAACATTCGGTATTATTTGTAAACGGTATTTTGAAAATTTTAGCGGCTTATCTGCTCCAAAAAGCAGAGGACAAAGTAAACCGCGCTCCGGCAAGCCGGAACGCGGTTTGAAAATAAGAAAGAGATGATTTTTATCAGCAGTGTCAATTAGCCGTTGATCTTGGTAACAACGCCCGAACCGACGGTACGGCCGCCTTCACGGATAGCGAAGCGGAGGCCTTCCTCGATAGCGATCGGGGTGATAAGCTCAACGTCCATCTCGACGTTATCACCAGGCATGCACATCTCGGTGCCTGCCGGCAGAGAGACGATACCGGTAACGTCGGTAGTTCTGAAGTAGAACTGCGGACGATAGTTGTTGAAGAACGGGGTATGACGTCCGCCCTCTTCCTTGGTCAGAACGTAAACCTGGCCATGGAACTTGGTGTGCGGATGGATGGTGCCCGGCTTGCAGAGAACCTGACCACGCTCAACATCTTCACGGCCAACGCCACGGAGAAGTGCACCGATGTTATCACCGGCCTCGCAGTAATCAAGGGTCTTGCGGAACATTTCCATTGAAGTAACAACGGTCTTCTTGCGCTCGTCGGTGAGACCGATGATCTCAACTTCGTCGCCTGCATTGAGCTGTCCACGCTCAACACGACCGGTAACAACGGTACCACGACCGGAAATGGTCATAACGTCCTCGATAGGCATAAGGAACGGAAGGTCAGCCTTACGATCCGGGGTCGGAATGTAAGAGTCAACAGCATCCATAAGTTCCTTGATGCAGGCATACTCGGGAGCATTCGGGTCGGTAGAGGTAGACTCAAGAGCCTTAAGAGCAGAACCTCTGATGATCGGGGTGTCGTCGCCCGGGAACTCGTACTTGTCGAGGGTCTCACGGATCTCCATCTCAACGAGATCGAGAAGCTCGGGATCGTCAACCTGGTCAACCTTGTTCATGAAAACGACGATATAAGGAACGCCGACCTGACGGGCAAGAAGCAGATGCTCCTTGGTCTGAGCCATAGGTCCGTCGGTAGAAGCTATAACAAGAATAGCGCCGTCCATCTGAGCAGCACCGGTGATCATGTTCTTGACATAGTCAGCATGTCCGGGGCAGTCAACGTGAGCGTAGTGACGGGTGTCGGTCTCGTACTCAACGTGAGCGGTGTTGATTGTAATTCCACGCTCTCTCTCTTCCGGAGCCTTATCGATGTTTGCATAGTCCTCGAACTGTGCATAGCCCTTAAGAGAAAGATACTTGGTGATAGCTGCGGTAAGAGTGGTCTTGCCGTGGTCAACGTGTCCGATAGTACCGATGTTTACATGCGGTTTGGAACGTTCAAATTTTGCCTTTGCCATTTGGATTTTCCTCCTTAAAATGAATATGATTATTATTTTTAGATCTTCTTTTCTTATTCTAACAAACTAAAGAAAAGATTTCAAGTATAATTTCCGAAACAGTAAGGATTATTCACCCTTTGTTCTTGCAGAAATGATCTTTTCGGCAATGCTCTTCGGAACTTCCTTGTATCCATCCGGCTCCATGACATACTGACCGCGTCCCTGTGTCTTGGAACGGAGGTCGGTAGCGTAACCGAACATATCGCCCAGCGGAACTCTGGCGTTGATCTGCTTAACGCCGCCGGATCTGTCCTCGAAGCCCTGTATCTCGCCGCGGCGGGAGTTAAGGTCACCGATAACGTCACCCATATAGTCCTCAGGAACGATAACAACGACCTTCATGATCGGCTCCATAAGAACCGGGTCTGCCTTCTTGCATGCCTCCTTGAACGCCATAGAACCGGCGATCTTGAATGCCATTTCAGAAGAGTCGACTTCATGATAGGATCCGTCGTAAAGCTCAACCTTGACGTCAACAACGGGATATCCGGCAAGAACACCGCTCTGCATAGCGCCTTTGATACCGGCGTCAACAGCAGGGATATATTCCTTCGGGATAGCACCGCCGACAACGGCGTTGATGAACTCATAGCCCTTGCCTGTCTCGTTGGGTGACAGTCTGATCTTAACGTGACCGTACTGACCTTTACCACCGGACTGGCGGGCGTATTTAACATCGACATCGGAGCCCTTGCGTACAGTCTCCTTATAGGCGACCTGCGGCTTACCGACATTGGCTTCGACCTTGAACTCACGGAGCATACGGTCGACAATTATCTCAAGGTGAAGCTCACCCATACCTGCGATAATGGTCTGTCCGGTCTCTTCGTCAGTATAGAATTTGAAGGTCGGATCTTCTTCAGCCAGCTTCGAAAGGGCAATACCCATCTTTTCCTGGCCTGCCTTTGTCTTAGGCTCGATAGCAACACGGATAACCGGATCCGGGAAGTGCATCGATTCGAGTATGATCGGATGCTTTTCGTCGCAGAGTGTGTCACCGGTGGTGGTATTTTTAAGACCGACCGCGGCTGCGATATCACCTGAGTAGCAGGTCTCTATATCTTCTCTGTGGTTTGCGTGCATCTGAAGGATACGTCCGAGTCTTTCCTTCTGATCCTTTACCGGGTTGTAAACAGTTGCACCTGCGTCAACAGTGCCCGAATAGACACGGAAGAAGCATATCTTACCGACAAACGGGTCGGTAGCGATCTTGAAGGCAAGAGCTGCGAAGGGCTCGTTGTCTCCGGTGCGTCTGTCCTCCGGCTCCTCGGTATCGGGGTTAATACCCTTGATATCGGGGATGTCGGTCGGAGCCGGCATGAAATCGACTATGGCATCAAGCAGGGGCTGAACGCCCTTGTTGCGGTAGGAAGTACCGCAGGTGATCGGGACCATATCGTTGGCTATGGTAGCCTTACGGACAACGGCTTTGATCTGCTCGACAGTCGGCTCAACGCCTTCAAAATACTTCTCCATGAGCTCGTCGTCCTGCTCAACAACAGCTTCGATAAGCTCCTGACGGTACTTTGCCGCAAGCTCCTTCATGTCCTCCGGAATTTCTTCGCGGCGGACATCCTTACCGAGGTCGTCATAATAGACCTCTGCGTCATTGTTTATAAGGTCAACGATTCCGACAAATGTGTCCTCAGAGCCTATCGGCAGCTGAATCGGAACAGCATTGCACTGGAATCTCTCCTTGACCATCTTGAGAACATTGTAGAAATCAGCACCCATGATATCCATTTTATTAACGTATATCATACGGGGTACATGATACTCGTCAGCCTGTCTCCAAACGGTTTCAGACTGCGGTTCAACACCGCCCTTTGCACAAAGAACGGTAACAGAACCGTCAAGCACGCGCAGTGAGCGCTGAACTTCAACGGTAAAGTCAACGTGTCCGGGGGTGTCGATGATATTGATACGATGACCTTTCCAGAAACAGGTGGTGGCAGCAGAGGTGATGGTTATACCTCTTTCCTGCTCCTGCTCCATCCAGTCCATAGTGGCGTCGCCGTCATGGGTCTCGCCTATCTTATGGTTGACACCGGTATAGAACAGTATACGCTCCGTAGTGGTAGTCTTACCTGCGTCTATATGCGCCATGATACCAATATTTCTTGTCATTTCAAGAGATACTTTTCTTGGCATATTTTCCTCCACATTCTCCCTTATAAAAGAGAGAGTAAATAATCAAACAGCAGAGATCACCATCTGTAATGGGCGAAAGCCTTGTTGGCTTCTGCCATCTTGTGGGTATCATCGCGCTTCTTAGCGGCTCCGCCGATGCCGTTGACTGCGTCAAGTATCTCGGCTGCGAGACGCTCTTTCATTGTTGCCTCCGAACGTGAGCGGGCATAGGTTGTGAGCCAGCGCAGTCCTAAGGTCTGCTTTCTTTCAGGTCTGACCTCAAACGGGACCTGATAGGTGGCGCCACCCTTACGAACCGCCTTAACTTCGAGCTGCGGCATAACATTCTCCATAGCCTGCTCGAAAACTTCGATAGCTTCCTTGCCGGTCTTTTCGGAGATGATGTCGAACGCTCCGTAAACGATCTTCTGAGCGACACCCTTCTTACCGTCCAGCATTATATTGTTGATAAGACGGGTTACGATTTTGGAATTGTAAAGCGGATCGGGCAATACATCACGTTTTGCGATAAAGCCTCTTCTTGGCACTTTAACTTCCCTCCTTCACATAATGATATCATAGGTACTCGAGTGACAAATCCCGTTAGTTCCAAGCGAGGCGTAAATATATATAAACGCCGCGCTAAAATGCGACATAAGATTCGTCTTGAATTTCAGGCAATATTATTTCGCGCTTGCCTTCGGGCGCTTTGCGCCGTACTTCGAACGGGCCTGCATTCTGTTGGCAACGCCCTGTGCATCAAGGGTTCCTCTGACGATGTGATAACGCACACCAGGCAGATCCTTAACACGTCCTCCACGAATGAGAACGACGCTGTGCTCCTGCAGGTTGTGTCCGATACCGGGAATATAGGCTGAAACTTCAATACCGTTTGAAAGACGTACTCTCGCAATCTTACGAAGAGCAGAGTTCGGCTTCTTAGGAGTCGAGGTCTTGACAGCGGTACAAACGCCTCTCTTCTGCGGAGAATCGTTGTCGGTCAGCTGACGCTTCATGGAGTTAAAACCCTTGAGCAGCGCCGGAGCCTTAGCCTTCTTCTCGATGGTCTCACGACCCGAACGGACTAACTGGTTAAAGGTTGGCATATTACACCTCCTCAAATTAAAAAATGTATACGACGCAGGCGGAAATTATCCGCCTGCGTAATATATTAAGCATATCGTGCGGACAAGCTCCCACACATGGAATGATTTTATCACCAATGTGTACGGTTTGTCAAGCATTTTAATGAAAAAACGCAAATATTTATGCAAGGTCGGGGGCAGCAACACCGTCAATCGGCATTACATTGTCCGAAGGAGCGGCAGGTGCCTTGGTGCTTTCCGTTTCCTCGGCATACTCATCCTCGGTGTGGTAGCACTTCATGCCGGTTCCGGCAGGTACGAGCTTACCGATGATGACATTTTCCTTAAGACCGAACAGCGGATCGACCTTACCCTTTATGGCGGCATCGGTCAGAACCCTTGTGGTCTCCTGGAACGAAGCAGCGGAGAGGAATGATTCGGTAGCAAGCGAAGCCTTTGTGATACCGAGCAGAGTCGGCTCATAGGTCGCGAGCGACAGTCCTTCCTCGCCCTCGGCGATGCGCGCCTCTATAGCGTCGTTCGCCTCGTAGACCTCACCGCGGTCGACCATTGAGTTGGGGATGAAGTCGGTGCTTCCGGCATCAACGATCTTGAACTTACGCATCATCTGGCGGATTATGACCTCGATGTGCTTATCGTTGATCTCAACACCCTGTGAACGGTAGGCGTTCTGTATTTCCTTGATTATATAGGTCTCGACCGCTCCGGGTCCGCTGACCTCAAGGATATCGGCAGGTGCTATTGAGCCTTCGGTTATCTGCTGACCCTTTTCTATATGATCGCCGCTTGCAACACAGATGCGGTAGCCGAACGGTATACCGTACTTGCGCTCCTCGACACTTTCCTCGTCAAGAACAATTACCACGCGGCTCTTTTTGTCCTCGGTAACGGTGACCTTACCCGATATCTCGGATATGATGGCACTGTGCTTCGGACGTCTTGCCTCGAACAGTTCCTCAACACGGGGAAGACCCTGTGTTATATCTTCGGTACTGGCTATACCGCCGGTATGGAAGGTTCTCATGGTGAGCTGTGTACCAGGCTCTCCTATAGACTGAGCGGCTATGATACCGACAGCCTCGCCTACCGTAACGGGCAGACCGGTTGCAAGGTTTGATCCGTAACACTTTTTGCAGACACCGTGCTTTGAGCGGCAGCAGAGTATCGAACGTATTGTAACACTCTTAGGCTCGGTAGCCATTATCTTTTCAACATCGTCCTCGGTCATCATGTGCTCGTTGTCAACTATGACCTCGCCGGTCGCTTCGTCGACAAAGTTATCAAGCAGATATCTACCCACAAGACGGTCGTCAAGCTTTTCAATGACCTGATTGCCCTCCATGATGGCGCTGACGGTAAGACCCTCGGTGGTACCGCAGTCGTCCTCGCGGATTATGACATCCTGCGAAACGTCAACCATACGTCTGGTGAGGTAACCCGAGTCGGCGGTACGCAGAGCGGTATCGGCAAGTCCCTTTCTTGCACCACGGGAGGATATGAAGTATTCGAGTACGTTCAGTCCCTCACGATAGTTGGCACGGATAGGTATTTCTATGACCGCACCTGATGTGTTTGATATAAGTCCGCGCATACCGGCGAGCTGTTTGATCTGGCTCATCGATCCACGGGCTCCGGAATCAGCCATCATGAATATCGGGTTGAATTCATCAAGGTTGCCCTTAAGCGCGTCGGCTATCTGATCGGTAGCGTCGTTCCAGATCTTTATAACCATCGAAAGGCGCTCGTTGTTTGTGAGGAATCCTCTGCGGTAGATCTTTTTGACATCGTCGATCTTTGCCTCGGCGGCAGCGATAATCTCCTTCTTCTGCGGTGGGATTATAGCATCCGAAACAGCGACCGTGATAGCGCCCTTGGTCGAATACTTGAAGCCCGTAGCCTTGATCTTGTCAAGTACTATTGCGGTTTCAGATGTGCCGTAGTGTCTTATGCAGCGGTCGATTATCTGACCAAGCTGCTTTTTGCCGACCTTGAAGTTGACTATCTCGTCACCGCTCTTTATTTCAAGGGTGGACGGATCCTTAGGTGCATAGCAGACCTCAAGTCTGAACTTGTTTTCAGGCTTTGAGCGATCGGCAAAGCCGAGATCCTGCGGTATTGATTCGTTGAATATTATAAAGCCGACAGTACACCATGTGAGACCGCTTTCGCCGTCCCTTTCCATGCGGACGCGGATCGGAGCGTGGAGTCCCACAACGCCGTCGCTGTAAGCCATAATGGCTTCGTCCTTGTCACGGAACACCTTGTTGGCGCCCGGCTCCTCAGGCTTAACTATAGTAAGATAGTATGAGCCGAGAACCATATCCTGTGTAGGAACGGTGACCGGCTTGCCGTCTGACGGCTTGAGCAGGTTGTTTGCGGCAAGCATCAAAAATCTTGCCTCAGCCTGAGCCTCAGCCGACAGCGGAACGTGAACAGCCATCTGGTCTCCGTCAAAGTCGGCGTTATAAGCGGTACAGGCAAGCGGATGCAGCTTCAACGCGCGTCCCTCGACCAGTACCGGCTCAAAAGCCTGGATACCGAGTCTGTGCAGTGTCGGAGCACGGTTCAAGAGCACGGGATGATCCTTTATGACCATTTCAAGTGCGTCCCACACCTCAGTGCCTGCACGGTCAACCATTTTACGCGCAGTCTTGACGTTGGAAACGACGCCGGTCTCAGCCAGTCTCTTCATTATGAAGGGCTTGAACAGCTCTATTGCCATTTCCTTCGGCAGTCCGCACTGATACATCTTAAGTTCAGGTCCGACAACTATAACCGAACGGCCGGAATAGTCGACACGTTTTCCGAGAAGGTTCTGACGGAAACGTCCCTGCTTACCTTTAAGCATATCGGAGAGCGATTTGAGCGCACGGTTATTAGCGCCCGTAACAGCCTTGCCGCGGCGGCCGTTGTCGATAAGTGCATCGACAGCCTCCTGCAGCATTCTTTTCTCGTTACGCACGATTATATCGGGCGCGCCAAGCTCAAGAAGTCTTTTCAGACGATTGTTTCGGTTTATAACACGACGGTAAAGGTCGTTAAGGTCGGAGGTCGCGAAACGTCCGCCGTCGAGCTGTACCATCGGGCGAAGATCAGGCGGTATTACCGGAATGACATCAAGTATCATCCATTCAGGACGGTTGCCCGACTGTCTGAACGCTTCCATGACCTCAAGGCGCTTTAAAAGTCTTACCCTTTTCTGTCCGGTCGCGTCCTCAAGCTCCTCGTTGAGCTCTTCGCAGGTCTTATCGACATCTATCTCGCAGAGCAGCTTTTTGATAGCCTCTGCGCCCATTCCTGCCTCGAAGTCGTCCTCGTACTTCTCGCGCATATCGTTGTACTGCTGCTCGTTAAGGAGCTGCTTTTTCTGCAGCGGAGTGCTGCCCGGATCGGTGACGATATACTGTGAGAAATAGAGCACCTGCTCTAAAAGGCGCGGAGAAACATCGAGAACAAGACCCATTCTTGACGGAATGGTCTTGTAATACCAGATGTGCGACACCGGAGCGGCAAGCTCGATAGAGCCCATTCTCTCACGTCTGACCTTTGAACGGGTGACCTCAACTCCGCAGCGGTCGCATATCTTGCCCTTGTAACGTATGCGCTTGTACTTTCCGCAGTGGCACTCCCAGTCCTTCTGCGGTCCGAAAATTCTTTCGCAGTACAAGCCGTCGCGTTCGGGTTTGAGCGTTCTGTAGTTTATGGTCTCGGGCTTTTTGACTTCGCCGTAAGACCAGCTTCTTATTTGTTCAGGAGAAGCGAGACCAATCTTTATTGATTCAAAATCGATACTTTCCATCTGCTGTGTTCTCCTTTTCAGTCATTATCGTTTTGGTCGTCTATCATGATATCCGACTCGTCATCCGTATCGTCGACAATGGCGTCTCCGTTCTCGTCCTCAAGGCTGTAGCCGTCAAGATCGCCGTTCTCTACCGCCGGAGCGTTGAAATCAGGCTCATCGGCAACGGGTCTTGCAAAGCCGAACTCGTCATCATCGTCGAAGTTCTGTTTGAGATCGATCTCCTCATTCTGAGAATCAAGCACCTTGACGTCAAGACCGAGTGACTGCAGCTCCTTGATAAGGACCTTGAACGACTCGGGAACGCCCGGCTTGGGAACGTTCTGACCCTTGACGATGGCTTCGTAAGCCTTGACACGTCCGACGATATCGTCCGACTTGATGGTCAGTATTTCCTGCAGGGTGTAAGCCGCGCCGTAAGCCTCAAGCGCCCAGACTTCCATTTCACCAAAGCGCTGTCCGCCGAACTGGGCTTTACCGCCGAGCGGCTGCTGGGTGACCATTGAGTAAGGACCGGTAGAACGTGCATGTATCTTATCGTCAACGAGGTGATGCAGCTTAAGGTAGTACATATAGCCTACCGTTACACGGTTGTCGAACGGCTCACCGGTACGTCCGTCATAAAGCTGTACCTTACCGTCCTCATCCATTCCGGCTTCCTTGAGCATTGCACGGATATCAGCCTCATGCGCACCGTCGAATACCGGCGTGCAGACCTTCCATCCGAGTGCCTTTGCGGCATAGCCGAGATGAACCTCAAGTACCTGTCCGATGTTCATACGGGAAGGAACGCCGAGCGGATTAAGAACTATATCAAGCGGAGTACCGTCCGGTAAGAACGGCATATCCTCGCTCGGAAGTATGCGTGATACAACACCCTTGTTACCGTGGCGTCCAGCCATTTTATCGCCGACCGAGATCTTACGCTTCTGGGCGATATAGCAGCGGACAACGAGGTTTACACCGGGGTTGAGTTCAGAGCAGTTGGAGCGGTCGAACACCTTGACATCGACTATGGTGCCGTACTCGCCGTGCGGAACACGGAGCGACGTGTCCTTGACCTCTCTTGCCTTTTCGCCGAATATTGCGCGGAGCAGGCGCTCCTCTGCGGTAAGCTCGGTCTCGCCCTTGGGCGTTACCTTACCAACAAGTATATCTCCGGCACGGACCTCCGCACCTATGCGGATTATTCCGCGCTCGTCAAGGTCTTTCAGCGCATCCTCGCCGACATTCGGAATGTCACGGGTGATCTCCTCCGCTCCGAGCTTGGTGTCACGCGCTTCAATATCGTACTCCTCTATATGGATAGAGGTGTACATATCCTCTCTGACCAGCTTCTGGTTGATAAGGACGGCGTCCTCATAGTTATAGCCTTCCCAGGTCATAAAGCCGATTAGGGCGTTCTTACCAAGGCTGACCTCACCGTTGCAGGTCGCAGGACCATCGGCAATAACCTCGCCCTTTTCGACCTTCTGTCCGACCGAGACTATAGGCTTCTGATTGATACAGGTTCCGTGGTTGGAGCGCAGGAACTTTATGAGTTCATACTCATCCATTTCGGAAGCGCTGACCTTTATCTTGATTCTGTCTGCGCTGACGGCGGCGACAGTGCCTGCGCGCTTGGCGAGCACAACAACGCCGGAGTCAACGGCAGCCTTGTATTCCATACCGGTGCCGACTATCGGATTTTCGGTGCGGAGCAGCGGAACCGCCTGTTTCTGCATGTTTGATCCCATGAGGGCTCGGTTGGTATCGTCGTTCTCAAGGAATGGTATCATAGCGGTTGCGACCGAAACGACCATCTTCGGGGAAACATCCATAAAGTCGACATCCTCGCCCTTGACCTCAAGGAACTGGTCGCGGCAGCGCGCATTTACGCGCTCTCTTACAAAATGTCCGTTCTCGTCGAGCGGCTCATTTGCCTGCGCTACAACAAACTCGTCCTCTTCGTCAGCCGTCATGTAGACAACCTCGTCGAGAACTTTACCGGTCGATTTATCGACCTTGCGGAACGGAGCTTCTATAAATCCGTACTCATTTATCTTTGCAAAGGTCGCAAGATATGATATAAGTCCTATATTCGGGCCTTCCGGGGTCTCTATCGGGCACATGCGTCCGTAATGGCTGTAGTGAACGTCACGAACCTCAAATCCTGCACGGTCACGCGAAAGACCGCCCGGACCGAGAGCCGAAAGACGGCGCTTGTGCGTAAGCTCGGACAGAGGGTTGGTCTGATCCATGAACTGTGACAGCGGAGACGATCCGAAAAATTCCTTTATGGCAGCAACGACCGGACGGATGTTGACCAGCGTCTGCGGCGTGATAACATCCATATCCTGAGCCTGCAGGGTCATCTTTTCGCGGATGACTCTTTCCATTCTCGAGAAACCGATGCGGAACTGGTTCTGCAGCAGCTCACCCACGCAGCGTATGCGGCGGTTGCCGAGATGGTCTATATCATCGGTCGTGCCTATTCCGTGCGGAAGTCCGAGGAAATAGTTGATCGACGCAAAAATATCGTCTATCGTGATATGCTTCGGGCAGAGCGCGGTCAGGTTATCCTCGATAGCCTGCTTTATGGCTTCCTCGCCCTCGTTGTTTTCCAGAATATCCTTAAGGACTCCAAAAACAACGTTTTCTTTTATATCAAACTCGCTTATATCGAAGTCGATAAAGTCCTTTATATCGACCATGCCGTTGGTAAGAACCTTGACCTCTACCCTGTCGCCCTCGTTTTCGAGAACATCAAGGTATACCTCGCTGACGCCCTTCTTCTGAAGCTCACGCGCCTTTTCTTTTGAGAGAGTCTCTCCCTTTTCGGCAATTATCTCGCCGGTCATGGGATCAGCTACGGGGCGCGAAAGCGTCTTGCCTGCAACACGGGCGGCAAGCGCCAGCTTTTTGTTGTATTTAAAACGTCCGACCCTTGAAAGATCATAGCGGCGGTCGTCAAAGAAAAGCTGCTCTAAGTGGGTCTGTGCGCCCTCAACGGTCGCCGGCTCGCCCGGACGGAGCTTTTTATATACCTCTATAAGTGCGCTGTCGATATCGACCGATGTGTCCTTCTCAAAGGTCGCGGACATTCTCTCGTCCTCGCCGAGCAGCTCATTTATTTCGAAATTGGTGGCTTTGCCGAGGGCACGCACAAAGGTGCTTATCGGCAGCTTGCGGTTTTTGTCTATACGGACATAAAGCGAACCGTCCGGTGCAGTCTCGTACTCGAGCCATGCGCCGCGGTTAGGTATAACGGTTGAGCTGAAAAGCTGCTTGCCCGATTTATCATATACGCAGTCGAAGTAAACTCCCGGTGAACGGACGAGCTGTGATACGACGACGCGCTCGGCACCGTTTATAACAAAGGTGCCAGACTCGGTCATGAGCGGAAAATCGCCCATGAAAACTTCGTTTTCCTTGATTTCTCCGGTCTCAACGTTCTGCAGTCTTGCAAGGACCTTGAGGGGAGCCGCATATGTCGCATCTCTTTCCTTACACTCGGTGACAGTGTATTTCGGCTTGTCGTCAAGACGGTAGTCGATAAAATCGAGAACAAGATTACCTGTATAGTCGGTTATCGACGACATATCTTCGAACACTTCACGCAGTCCCTCATTGAGGAACCACTCATACGAGTCCTTCTGGATCTCGATGAGGTTTGGCATGTCGATGACTTCATTGATCTTGGAGAAGGTCATTCTTTCGTTTTTTCCGTATTTAACGGGTTTGACATTGACCGTCTGAGCCATTGGCTTTGATCACTCCTTGTAATAATTTCCGCCTGCCGTTTTAGGCGTTTGTGAGCCGTAAATTATGCGGCTCAGGGTTTTGGAAAAACTTCCGGAGTATCCAACGACAACCGCCATCCGCACTCTGCGCACAGATAACTTCCGCCGTATGCGATCCTGCTTGCGTTTTCATCCAAAAGCACGGGAGCAGTGCCTGCATATACATTATAAATACATGCATTAGGAGCACATGTCCCCATGATTAAGCAGTATAAAATTATATAACGCCAAAATAAATATGTCAAGCCCTTTTTGAAAAATGCAGGTAAAATTTACAAATATGTAAGACATAGCAGAATTAATACCGGTTTAACGTCGAGGATAAGCATGAATTTACGGATGCAATGCAGATGGCAATATTTAAAACCGATAATTTATAAGCCGGGTCCGTTCCGGAGAAATTCAAAAACAATCGGCGCATCGTAAAACGGTGCTCCTGCCGCATTTTTATTCCTATTTATATAATGATAAATTTTAGTTTATAGGTGAATAGCGTTCTTATAATTAATTGACAGACGTAGGGAACGAGCCTTGAGTGTCGTTCCGTGCGGTCTCAATTGACTTTTTAAGGAACGACACATAGGTCGTTCCCTACAAAATTTCAATTAGCCATTTGTTTTTTGTACACCTATAAACTAAAATTTACCGCTTCATGGGTATAAAAAACGGCAGGAGACGAGCCCCTGCCCTTAAGTCCATCAATATACTCGCTGCGTCGCTAAACTAAAATTCACCGATTTGAAATATAAACCCAAACAATACCTTTATAACACGCAGCGTTTTATCTTTAACGCAGAATTTTGTCCTGCCGGTCACATACCGCCTATCCTGCGTTTTTTTAAGATTGCAACCAGCAGCCCGGTCAGTGTGCCTGTCAGCACACCTACTGCCATAAGCGGCGGAAGCAGCGCGAATACCGCCGGTCCCACCACAAGCGATGCCGCCAATATCTGCCCGATATTGTGCGCTACGGCGCCTGATATTCCGACCCCTATCGATGAAAACACTCCGCATTTTGAAGCTGCAATCATCATAACGACTGCGAGTGTGCCGCCGCAAAGGGAATAAAACATGCTGAACACACCCGAAAAAAGAATTCCGCAGAGGATTATTCTGCCGGTGTTTATCAATAACGCAGGCAGCGGTTTTCCCTTTTCCACAAGATACATTGCAACAATATTTGCAAGCCCCAGCTTTATGCCTGGCAGCCCTATATTTATCGGGACAAGCGTCTCGATGTATCCGCATATCATGGCGGCTCCCAGCATCATGCCGTAATATGAAAGGCGGTAGGCAGCACCGTTATTCTTCAATTTTTATCACCAGCCTGTGCGGAAGGCAGACTATAGTTTCGCCCTCGTTCGATATTTTTACATGCGATACGCAGTACCCGTCGGGACAGTCAGCATCGGTCACGGTGACGCCGCCGCCCTCTATTTTGATTGTATTGCTGCCGTACATGGTTTTTACAGAGAACTCGGCGTTTTCAAAAAGTGAGTATTCGCCCAAAACATCGCCGTTTTCGTATACTACCGCCCGTCCGCCGGTTTTTCTGCCGCGAAAAAAGCAAAAGAACAGAAGCACCGCGGCTGACACTACGGCGGCAGCCAATATTATATCGCCTTTTTTTATCATGCGCCGGTCGCCCCCCTCTTTAATGTAGAGTATACCACATAAATTTGCCGATTAACAGCACAAATTCATGTTGACTGAAAAGGTTTTATGTTGTTTAATTATTGTATCGGACAGTCAATAATATGTAGGAGGTGATCTCATTTGAAAAAAGTTATCTGCCTGTTGCTTGCCGCCGTTCTGCCGTCGGTATTTATCTCATCATGCAAGGCAAAGCAAAAAAAGTACAGCGCAACCAAGATCATGATGACCACTGTTGTAACGGTGACCCTATACGGCGGCAGTGAGGAAATCTTAGAGGGCGCAATCGGGCTATGCGAAAGCTATGAAAAACTTTTCAGCCGCACGGTGCCTTCCAGTGACATTTCAAACATAAACGAATCGGGCGGAGCGGCGACGGCGGTATCACCCGATACAGCCGGACTGATAAATAAAGGACTTGAGATCAGCCTCAGAAGCGGCGGCGCCTTCGATATAACCGTCCTGCCTTTGTCACTGCTCTGGGACGTACAGCACAGCGCGGCACCGCCGGACGACGCATCGGTAAAAGACGCTCTGAAAACGGTCGGCTTTGAAAACGTTTCGGTAAACGGCAATGAGGTTACGCTGAAAAACGATGCATCGATAGACCTCGGCGGAATTGCCAAGGGATATATTGCCGATAAGGTGGCTGAATACCTCAGGTCGGAGGGCGTCAAAAGCGCTGTGATAAATCTCGGCGGAAACGTTGTTGTGCTGGGAGAAAAAAGCGGAAAGCCTTATACCGTCGGTATTCAGAAACCGTTTGCCGGTCAGGGTGAGGCTATGCTTACGCTTGCCCTCTCAGACAAAACAGCCGTGACGTCGGGAATATACGAACGGTACTTCGAGTACGACGGCAAAATATATCATCATGTAATAGACCCGGCAACCGGCAAGCCGTCCGAAAGCGACGTGGCATCGGTCACGGTCATCTGCGACTCGTCATGCATCGCTGACGGGCTCTCGACCGCATGCCTTGTTTTAGGAATGGAAAAAAGCGCCGAGCTGCTGAAAAGCTACGGCGCCGAAGCGGTGTTTATAAACAGAAACGGTGAGTACAGCGTGACCGACGGGCTTACCGTCGACACTACCGGCACACTGCCGATGATCGCAATCAAGTGATCACTTTTTAGCCTTGTCAAGCGCTTCGTTTATAAGGTCGACATAGTCGCCGACCGATATTGTGCAGCCGGTAATGGCATCGGTTTTGCCGCTTTTGTCGGTGCTGACCTTGTCCACGCCGTTTTCAGCGACCCATTTTTCAAAAAGCGCTATTTCCTCGTGCCATTCATGCTGTGCGCCGCCTGCCTTCATGCCGTATTTTCCGCTTTCGGACAGCGCTTTTTTGGTTCCGCCGTCCTTGATCTCGGCGTCACAGTCGACCGATTCGACAACGCCGTCTTTGACGGTGACCCTTACGGTTGCTTTATAACCGCTGTCGTCAAAATTCGCGGCGGCAGCTTTGTATTCTCCGTCCTTGTAGGTGACCGAAGCGGTAGTGTTTGAGCCTGCCGACGACGACATTGACGAGGTCTGACCGGATTTGCAGCCGGCGGCGATAAGCGCCAGCATAGCCGACAGCACAAGTGCCGTTAAAATATTGAAACTGTTTTGTTTTGCCTGCATTTAGCATTTTCCTTTCACGTTGTTTTTCAATATTTTTCTCTCATGGCAATTGTTTATGCAAAGACAAAAAATGTAAATTTCATCGATCCGGCATCGAAATTTCAGTTTTGCGGTGAAAAGTATCCGCATAATTAAGCTGACGGACTTAAGGGCAGGGGCTCCGCTCCTGACGTTTTTTATGTCGCCATTGTGTTGTAAATTTTAGTTTAGCAGTGTAAGTGAACAATAAATTAATTGACGCATCGTAGGGCAGGGGCTCGTCTCCTGCCGCTTCTTACGCCCATACAGCGATAAATTTTAGTCTATAGGTGAATAGTATTCATATAATTAATTGACAGACGTAGGGAACGAGCCTTGAGTGTCGTTCCGCGCGGTTT
>UQDO01000042.1 GCA_900539855.1 uncultured Oscillospiraceae bacterium | reverse complement strand
CCGTCATATTTTCAACTTTCGATATTAGCATACCATAAAAGGTAAAATATGTCAAGAAGTGATAACAAAAAGTATTACAAGGTTTAAAAATTCGGCAATGCAATGTGGAGAAAGAACGGTATTCGACAGCTTCCTGGATAAAACCACTTAGTCGTTTAAAATGACATTGGCACTAAACGGGTGAAAGTAAGCCAAAAAAACAAGCGGACAGCATTGCTGTCCGCTTGCGTTTAACTGGATTTAGAGGTTGTATAGGCTAAAAAATGCCCTGTTTTGCCTTCATAACACCTTAACTGACAACTCAGATGGAATGTCAGAGCTATAATAAATAAGGTATCCGTCTATAATCTTAAACGGTCTGGCATCATGCAGGTCTTTCAACTCTGTGACCATAGAGCAGCTGTCCGTTGTTGGATCGTATTTATATAGTATTTCGTTCATCCAAATATAAATATAGTCATCGGAAACGCAGTATCGCATATAGTCTCCGGAAAGCCCTAAATTGCATAATTTTTTGTCTACGCTTTCCGATATCAAGTACAATTCGGCTGGGGACTGGGATATAAAATACATATTCCCAAATGCCGTGAAAACATCGCTATAGGAGTGATCGTCGTCATAGAGCACCTGACTTCCGTCGCCGTTTCTGACATAAACGGACAACGTTTTTTCGGCGTGATCTATATAATAAAAGTTACCGTTATACAAAGCTCCGCTCGATAGATCATCAACAAAGTTCCCAATGTTACCGGTTGCAATATCGCAGTATATCAGTGACGTTCCACTCGAATAGATATACAATACATCGTTATTAACAAAAAAGTCGCGCAGATTGCTATTTACCATACGACTTTCCACTGCGGAATACTCAAGCACTGTTCTGCTGCTTTTGTCTGACATATCGTAAATTGCGATAAAACTATCTTTACCATATTCATAATCATATAACAATGCATTGTCAACACAATAATACAGCCTGTTTCCGTCCAAAACAAATGATACTATTTTATCATTGGCGATTATTACCTTTTTCGTGGCAGCTGACTTTTCATATTGCCATATTCCTGACGGCGTTAAATAGTATATATATCGGTCATTTTCATAAATACTATTAACATCAACTAAATCTGTAATTAATGAAGTTACTATATTATTGGATGGACATGAATTTTCATAAGAGACTTCAGACTGATTTGAAGATGAACAGCCGCACATAGATACGATCAATATACTTAATACAATAATCAATATTCTTCTCATTTTCGTATCATAATATTTCCTGTAATAAAAGCAAGTAATTTTATGCTTTTTCATTTTAGCCCTCCATATATGCCCCCCATATACAGCTGATAAAATAATACCGATCGGGCAGACGTCGGGTGACAAGCGGCGCTTTTAAAGAGTGAATAAAATTAACATCTATAAGAATTTTTTTATTTTCATTAATTTTAATAAAACGACAGATGCCTCCTGCCCCTACAAGACAATTATACATAAATTGTAAATATATGTCAATCAAAAAGGAATGCTGAAATTTATCAGTTGCAACACACAATAAATTCAGCCTTTCGGATGATCGGATCGCCGCTTAAGATCGAGCCTGATCGGTCACGAGGAGCCTTACATATTCTGTATCAACGGTTACACTGCTGCCGTATTCAAGCAGCACACACCTGACTGACTTTTCGGTGAACAGGCAAAACTCATCGTCACCACCCGAAAGTGTCCATACCTCAGGTAAGCTTTTATTATTGCCCTCTGCAATGCAGGAAATTTTGATTATATCACCCTTGTTGCCCTTTGCCGGAACATACAAAAAGCCGTGCTTTAAAGAGCCGAAATCAAGCTCTGTGCCGTTCTTTTGTTTGCCGACCTTCTGCGGCTTTACAGGCGACGGCAATTTGCTTTCGGTGAATTCACCTACGGTGTACGGCAAGCCTTTAATTTCGGCATGCTGCCAGCCGGTATCGTCGAAAAAGCAAAGCTCAAAGCCGATCTGCGGTGCGCTGCTGTCATAACTTTCGGCGAACTCTTTGCCGTCGGTACTTGTTATACTGTACCCCTCATGATCAGCGAACAAAAAGGATTGATCGCTTTTTAAGATAGATTTGCCGCCCGACACTATCTCAAGGCAGAAGCCGTCGTCGGGTGTGTTTTTTTGCAGATGCAGCGCGGCGGTGTTTTCGCCCGGCATTATATAATCGCTTATATCACAGCATATATTGCCGCTGCCAAAGGCAACCATAAACCCGTTTATATACAGCTTGAAATACCCCGGAGTATAAATGAAGCAGCTGCAATCAGCTGCCTCATCAAGATCGAATACCCTTCTGAATACCGTGTGGATAGAATTGCCGCCACCTATCAGTGAACCATTAAATTTCACAAAACTACTCTTCATGATCATCAGAAAAGACTTGAAAGTCCGGAAAGACCTGCTGCCTTTTGCTCGGCGTCCTTTTCCTCACGCTCGTCGATAGGCACATACGCATGAGGGGGAACAACACTTTTGTATGCCGGGCGGATTATTCTGCCGCCGGTGGTCATTTCCTCAATGCGGTGCGCGCACCAGCCGGATATTCTGGCTATTGCGAAAAGGGCTGTGTAAAGCTCCTCAGGCAGCCCCAGCATGTTATATACAAATCCCGAATAGTAGTCAACATTCGGACATATGACCTTGCTGTCGTGTTTTATTTCGTAGAAAAGTCTCGGCGTAATGGCTGCAATCTTGTCCATAAGACGCAGCTCGTCAAATCGACCTTTTTCACGGGCAAGCTGCTCCGCGCTTTCGCGCAGCAGCACCGCACGCGGATCGGAACGTGTGTATATTGCATGACCCAGTCCGTAAACAAGACCGCTTTTGTCGTTTGCCTGTTTGTTTAGTATTTTCCTTATATAATCGGCAATCTCGTCGTCGTCGTTCCAGTCTGAGACATGCGACTTTATGTCGTCTATCATTTCCACGACCTTCATATTTGCACCGCCGTGCTTGGGACCTTTGAGCGAGCTTACCGCTCCTGCAATCGCGGAGTAAATATCGGTTCCGGCAGAGGTCAGCACCCTTGCCGTAAAAGTCGAGTTGTTACCGCCGCCGTGCTCGGCGTGGAGCATGAGCGCAAGGTCGAGAAGATGTACCTCCTCGTCGGTGTATGAGCTGTCGTCCCTTATGATGTGGAGTATGTTTTCGGCTGTGGAAAGTTCGGGCTTCGGAAAATGTATGTAGAGACTTTCCTTGTCATAAAAGTGCTTCTTTGCCTGATATGCGTAGGCAACGATTATAGGAAAACGTGCAAAGAGCAAAAGGCTTTGCTTGAGATTGTTTTCAAGCGTCGGAACCTCTGCCTCGTCATCGTACGAATAAAGCGCCAGCACAGCCCTTGCAAGGTTGTTCATAATGTTGCGGCTCGGTACTCTCAGTATCATATCCTCGGCGAAATAATCCGGCAGCATACGCATTGAGCCTACAACACGGTTGAACTCGTCAAGCTCCGACCTTGTCGGCAGCTTGCCCATCATGAGCAGATATGCTACCTCCTCATAGCCGAAGCGGTTTTCGCTCTGACAGTGCAGAACGAGGTCGTTTATAGAATATCCGCGGTAGGTCAGCTCACCGTCTATAGGCATACGCTCACCTTCGTTGAGCAGATATCCGTGAACGTTACATATCTGAGTCACGCCGGCAAGAACACCGGTGCCGTCGGCATTTCTCAGTCCGCGCTTTACATTGTATCTTTCAAAATCAGCCGCCGTTATGCGGTTATGCTTTTTATATTCGGTGCATAGCTTGCTGAAATATTCATTCAGCTCATTTGTTTTATTATCCAACATTTTTTTCCTTTCGCGATCGTGTGCAGGTCATATCTATCAGTTTTTGAGACTCTGAATCGGAGCAGGTATTCTGCCGCCGCGTGAAATGAATTTGGCAGGGGAGAGCGTGCTTACCGGCATTACCGGACCTGAGCCCAGCAGTCCGCCGAACGACAGCTCGTCGCCTGGAACCTTGCCTATTGCCGGGATGACCCTTACCGCCGTCGTCTTGGTATTTATCATACCGATAGCGGCTTCATCGGCGATTATTGCCGAGATGACCTCAGCCGGTGTATCTCCCGGTATATTTATCATGTCAAGACCGACCGAGCAGACGGCGGTCATGGCTTCCAGCTTTTCGATCTTTAAAACGCCCGAGCGTGCCGCGCTGATCATGCCGGCATCCTCGGTGACCGGAATAAACGCACCGGACAGTCCGCCAACATGGCTCGACGCCATAACGCCGCCCTTTTTGACGGCGTCGTTGAGCATTGCAAGACAGGCGGTCGTACCGCAGCAGCCGCATTGCTCGAGACCTATTTCTTCCAGAATATGTGCCACCGAATCGCCTACGGCAGGGGTGGGCGCCAGCGAAAGATCAACTATTCCAAATGGGACACCGAGACGTTCCGACGCTTTCATTGCAACAAGCTGACCCATTCTGGTTATCTTGAACGCCGTGCGCTTTATAAGGTCGGCGACCTCAGACAAATTAAGATCTTTTGATTTTGCCAAGGCGGCACGGACGACCCCCGGACCCGAAACGCCGACGTTTACCTCGCAGTCAGGCTCTCCGACGCCGTGAAAAGCGCCTGCCATAAACGGATTGTCCTCCGGAGCGTTGCAGAACACAACCAGCTTTGCCGCGCCGATACAGTCACGGTCGGCGGTAAGCTCCGCCGCCTTTTTTACGGCTTTGCCCATCATAGCAACGGCGTCCATATTGATGCCGGCTTTGGTGGAGCCTATGTTTACCGATGAGCATATATGCTCTGTTACACTCAGTGCTTCGGGGATGCTTTCGATAAGCTCCCGGTCGCCTGCCGCAAATCCCTTTTGCACAAGCGCCGAATAACCGCCTATAAAGTTTACACCGACCGTTTTAGCCGCCTTTTCAAGGGTCAGTGCAAATTTCACTACATCTTTTGACCGGCAGGCAGCCGCGATCATCGCGATAGGTGTGACCGAAATGCGTTTGTTTATAATAGGTATACCGAGTTCCTTTTCAATGCTTTCGCATACGGGAACAAGATCTTTGGCAAGACGTGTTATTTTTTCATACACCTTGCCGCACGCTGCGTCAATGTCACTGTCAATGCAGTCGAGCAGCGATATTCCCATTGTAACGGTTCTTATATCCAGATTATCATGCTGGATCATGTCAATGGTCTCAAGGATGTCCCTTGTGTCTAACATTGTGCCGCCCCTTTCATATACGATGCATTGAATTGAATATATCCTCGTGCATAACGTGGACTGCCATGTTTATATCGCTGCCGAGCTTTGCCAAAGCGTCGCTCCATTCACCGAACGGGACCGAAAGCCGATCGATATCGCCTATCATTATCATACAGAACATATCCTGCAGTATGGTCTGGGACACCTCAAGTATATTTACATTGTACTTTGCACACTCGCCCGAAACCTTGGCGAGTATTCCTACGGTATCCTTCCCGACTACGGTAATAACAGCCTTCATAACAGTACACATCCTTAAAAAATATATGAAAATAATAACATATTTTTACCGTCAAGTAAACAAAAATTTAGTCCCCGGCAGTATTTTGTGAAAAATACAATAAAAGTTGACGCTATAGCGCTTTAAACTGTTGATTTGTGAAGTAAAATGTGATAAAATACACACTGAAAACTTTATCTGGGAGCAAAACGATGGATAAAAGGAAAAATGATACGGAAAGCAGAGAGTCGACCGTTCTTTCCGATCCGCATAAAAAAGAAGCACCTAAAACAAAGCCGCGCGGAAAAATAGTTTTGTCTGTTATCGCCGCTGTACTGGTGGCTTTTGTGCTTGTACCTTACGGTATTGTAAAGATCACCGGCGCCGCAAATAAAAGATCGGCAGCCCCCGCGCCGTTTTCGAGCAGACTTTCGGCTACCGAAGCCGAACAGCTGGCAAACGGGCTTTTCGCGGCAAAAACGCATTATATAGGGGATAACTCTGCTGTTTTAAACCTTATCGATATATTGGGTGTCAGAGCAGAGCTTGGCGATTATACTATAAGTCTTAAGACCGACAGTGAGCCTTACAGACTGATCATAAACTTCAAAAACGCGCACGACACTTCGCGCGACGAGTGGTTTGATCTGACCGCTATCAGATATTCATGCGTTCTGATGGCGCTTATTGATAACGCCGGGGAAGTGGCGTGGACCTGCCCCGGGTCCGACAAAAGGGAAGCGACCGAGGGATTTTTTACAAGGGAAGATGCAAAAAAGCTGCTCAGCGATACCCCGGTCGAAAGGTATGGCGAATCCGCGGAAGGTGTTCAGTTGCTCCTTAATGAATTGGGGATCGGTGATTAGTTAATCGGGCTCGTCGCAGCCCACAAAAAGAGATCCGGAAACGGCAGATACTCTGCCGTTTCCGGATCTCTTGTGTTTTTATGGCTTGTTATTTGTCGGTTTCGGCAATAAGGTCGGACATGCTGTAAAGTCCGGGTGTCCTGCCCTTTAAAAACACGGCTGCATTGACTGCACCGACGGCAAACACCTCTTTGGAATACGCCGAATGCGAAAGGGTAATGATCTCGTCGTGACCTGCGAATATAATTTCGTGGTCGCCCACAATGTTTCCGCCGCGCACCGAATGTATGCCGATTTCGTTTTGCGGACGCTTTTCGCGGCGGTCATGCCGGTCATATTCGTAGCGGTATTTTTCACCGTTTGCCGCGTTTATTGCGTCGGCAAGCATGATAGCGGTGCCGCTCGGAGCGTCTATCTTCTGATTGTGGTGCCGCTCCACTATCTCAACGTCAAAGTGTTCTCCCAATATTTTTGACGCCGTGACAGCAAGACTTGCCAGCAGATTTATGCCTATCGACATATTAAAGGTAAAGAACACCGGAACAGCCGCAGAGGCTGCTTTTATGTTATCCTTATCGGCGTCTGTAAGTCCCGTGGTCGCAACAACTATCGGAGTTGACTTTAAAACCGCGTATTTCAGCAGTCCAGGCAGGGAGGAAGGATGCGAAAAATCAATTATAACATCGGCATCCGGTACATCGTCAATGCTTCCGTAAACCGGATAGTCCCTGTCACCGGTATTGTGAATATCAACGCCGGCGATTATCCTGCAGTCGTTTCTCGAGGCGACACAGGCGGTTACGGCGGCGCCCATTTTGCCGCAGCAGCCGTTAAGAATAATATCAGTCATTTGTTACGTTCCTTTTAACCTCCGCAAAAGCGGTTTATTTTATAAGTCCGTGCTTTATAAGCTCTTTTCTGAGGTTTTCCTTTGCCGCCTCGTTCATCGGGGCAAGGGGCATTCTGAGCGGTCCCATGCCAAGACCCATCATGTTCATGGCTTCCTTAACCGGAATCGGGTTGACATCGCTGAACAAAGCGTTTACAAGGCTGACATACTTAAGCTGCAGCTCGCACGCCTTTTCGACATTGCCCTTGAAAAATTCCTCGCATATGTTGTGCGTTTCGCGCGGTAAAATGTTTGAAAGCACAGATATAACGCCGATTCCGCCGAGTGACATGATGGGTACTATCTCGTCGTCATTGCCCGAATATACGTCGAGGTCGTCGCCGCAAAGACTGCGTGTTTTGGCTATCGATGAAATATCGCCGTTGGCTTCCTTTACCGCAACTATATTTTCGTGCTTTGAAAGCTCCTTATAGGTCTCAGGCTTTATTGCCGTGCCGGTGCGGCTCGGTACATCATAAAGTATGATAGGTGTTTTGACGCGGTCGGCAATGTAAAAATAGTGATTGATAAGACCTGTCTGCGAGGTCTTGTTATAATACGGCGTCACCATGAGCAGCGCGTCGACCCCAAGAGCCTCGGCATGCTGTGACAGCTGTGCTGCATACATTGTGTCGTTGCTTCCCGTTCCGGCTATTATAGGAACGCGTTTGTCGGCAGCTAAAACAGCCTCTTCAAGCACCCTAATATGCTCGTCGTTATCAAGCGTTGCGGACTCTCCGGTCGTTCCACATATTACCAGAGCGTCAACACCGCCCTTTATCTGCTCGTCGACAAGCTGTCTCAGTCTCGGATAATTGACCGAGCAGTCGTCGTTGAACGGTGTGACAAGAGCTGTTGCACATCCTGTAAATACTCTCTTTTTCATATAAAACGCTCCGTTTCTTATGTTTAGTCGAGATATCCCTTCGCAGCCAGCAGTTCCGCTAACAGGACTGCTCCGCCGGCGGCTCCTCTTAAGGTGTTGTGCGATAAGCATACGAATTTATAATCATACTGAGTGTCCTCTCTCAGTCTGCCTATGGATACTGCCATGCCGCCCTCAAGGTCGCGCTGCAGCTTGGTTTGTGGAAGGCTATCTTCACTGAAATAATGCAAAAACTGCTTCGGGGCACTTGGCAGCCCAAGCCTTTGCGGCTCTCCTTCAAACTCTTTCCACTTTTTAAGTATCTGCTCAGTAGTAGGCTTGTTTTTGAATCTTACAAACACCGCCGCCATGTGACCGTCCGACACCGGAACGCGAAGGCACTGTGCGGTGATCTGCGGCTTTTCTGCCGGAACTATGCCGTTTTCCGTGAGCTTGCCCCAGATCTTGAGCGGCTCCTGCTCCGACTTTTCTTCCTCGCCGCCGATAAACGGAATGACATTGTCAATTATCTCAGGGAAGGTCTCAAATGTCTTACCGGCACCGGATATTGCCTGATATGTGCAGACGAGCGCGTCTTCAACGCCGAATTCGCCGTCAAGCGGATAAAGCGCCGGAACATAGCTCTGCAAAGAACAG
This sequence comes from uncultured Oscillospiraceae bacterium, assembly GCA_900539855.1. GTDB lineage: Bacteria > Bacillota > Clostridia > Oscillospirales > Acutalibacteraceae > UMGS172. The sequence goes on along the minus strand of UQDO01000042.1, from coordinate 11,578 downwards.
TTCGACTTGACTGCCACAAAGCCGCGCTTTGTGCCGAGACGTCTGCGCTGCTGCTCTATTACCTTTATATGCTCCGGGTTGATCTCCGGTACCACCATCGGAACATCAGGAGTTTTCCTGTGTGCGCTGTTGTTTGAGATCACCGGACATTCGTGCTTTGCATACGCTTCCTCAAGCGCCTTGGTGGCTTCCTTGTCAAGATTGACGGCGCAAAATACGAAGTCAACCGATCCCGCTATCTTTTCTATATCATTTTCGGCATCCATAATGACCATGGAGCTCATTTCCTCGGGCATAGGCTTTTTCATTGCCCAACGGCTGCCCACGGCTTCCTTGTATGTCTTGCCTGCCGAACGGCTGCTTGCCGCAAGCAGAACGACCTTAAACCACGGATGACCCGACAGCAGCGTAGCAAAGCGCTGTCCGACCATTCCCGTTGCACCGATAATGCCGACCTTGAATTTTTTCATGCTATGTACCACCCAACCAAAAATAAAAAAGTGTTGAATAATAGACGCCGTTGCAATATAATTGATGTGTCAGGACGCTATTTATTAAATTATACATTTGCACAATATATTTGTCAAACATATTTTACGCAGCAAGCCGCATATTTGTGTAGACTTTTGTGCACGGAGGATGCAATGAAAAAAAGCGATTTTAATTATGACCTGCCCAAAGAGCTGATAGCGCAGACGCCGGTCGAGCCGAGAACGGCGTCGAGACTGCTTTTTCTCGATAAGACCACCGGTGAAACAAAGGACGGTCATTTTACCGATCTTATAAATTATCTCAAGCCGGGCGACTGCCTTATAATGAACGATACAAGGGTGCTCCCTGCGCGGATTTTCGGGACAAGGACCGATACCGGCTCGGTCGTGGAATTTGTCCTTTTAAAGCAGACCGGTGAGGACGAATGGGAGTGCCTCGCAGGTCCCGGCAAAAAGGCAAAGCCGGGCAAGACCTTTAAGTTCGGAGATGAGCTGTCATGTGAGGTCACAGACGTTACGGACGGCGGAAACCGCAAAGTGAAATTCAGCTACACCGGTGTTTTTTACGATATCCTCGACCGCGTCGGTCAGATGCCGCTGCCGCCATACATAACCGAAAAGCTGGAGGATAAGGAAAGATACCAGACTGTGTATTCAAAAGAGGCGGGCTCGGCAGCCGCGCCTACGGCAGGACTGCACTTTACCGAAGAGTATATGGATAAAATCAGGTCTGCCGGAATAAATATTGGATTTGTCACGTTACACGTCGGACTTGGTACTTTCAGACCGGTCAAGGTCGATGATATAACCGAGCACAAAATGCATTCCGAGCACTATTATATACCGCAGAAAACGGCTAAGCTTATAAACGACACAAAGGCTGCCGGCGGACGAGTGATATGCGTCGGGACCACATCATGCAGGACACTCGAAAGCGCCGCAGCCGATGACGGGCATATCGAAGCCGTCAGCCGCGATACCGATATATTTATATATCCGGGGTACAGATTCAAGGTGATGGACGGGCTTATAACGAATTTTCATCTGCCGGAGAGCACGCTTATAATGCTGGTCAGCGCTTTTGCCGGCTATGACCACACCATGGCGGCTTACCGTCACGCGGTGGAGGAAAGGTACAGATTTTTCTCCTTTGGCGATGCAATGCTCATCCTGTAGTCATTATCGCTGCTATAGCCGATATGCAGTGTCATATCGCAATGTGCTTATTTATTGATAAAAATGTAAAAGAGAGTGGAAAATGTTTAAGCTTATTAAAAAAGAAGGACACGCAAGGCGTGGGATATTTGAAACGGTGCACGGTACGGTGCAGACGCCGGCATTCATGAACGTCGCGACCTGTGCCGCTATAAAGGGCGGCGTTTCGGCATTTGATATGTCGGAGGAGCTGCATACGCAGGTCATGCTCTGCAACACATATCATCTGCATCTGCGCCCGGGCGACGAGCTGATAAAAAACTTAGGCGGACTGCATAAATTCACCGGCTGGCAGGGACCTATACTGACCGACAGCGGCGGATTTCAGGTCTTTTCCCTTGCGAGTCTGCGAAAGATAACCGAGGACGGCGTGACCTTCAATTCGCACATCGACGGCAAACGGATATTCATGGGACCCGAGGAAAGCATGACGATACAGTCAAACGTAGGCTCTACCATAGCAATGGCGTTTGACGAGTGTGTGGAAAACCCGGCGACGCACGATTATTCGGCGGCATCCTGCGCGAGGACGGTAAGGTGGCTGAAACGCTGCAAGTCGAAAATGGCTGAGCTTAAAAAAAGACCCGATTCGCCCAATCCCGATCAGCTGCTTTTCGGCATAAATCAGGGCTGCACCTTTGACGATCTGAGAATCGAAAACATGAAGCAGATAGCCGAGCTTGACCTTGACGGATACGCGATAGGCGGTCTTGCGGTCGGCGAGCCTGCCGAGGTCATGTACCATGTGATAGAGCAGGTGGAGTCGTTTATGCCCGAGGGCAAACCGCGCTATCTCATGGGGGTCGGCACACCTGCCAATATTTTAGAGGGCGTTTCACGCGGAGTCGATCTGTTTGACTGCGTCATGCCGAGCCGCAACGCGAGGCACGGGCACCTGTTTACATGGGACGGCATTATAAATATCAACAATGAAAAATATAAGGACGACATGTCGCCCGTTGATAAACGGTGCGGTTGTCCTGCATGCAGGAAACATTCAAGAGCGTACATAAGGCACCTGATCCGCAGCGGTGAGATGCTTGGTCAGCGCCTCAGCGTTGAGCATAACCTGTATTTTTACAATACGCTGATGGAAAAAATACGGGAAAACCTCGACGCAGGAACGTTTGAAAGCTTTAAAAATGAAAATATTGTAAATTTGAGCACAAGAATATAAAATATCACTTGCATTATTACAAACTATATAGTATCATGATTTTAAAAATATTTGGAGGTCTATTATGCCAGTACAGACTATCATAATGTATGTTGTCGTATTCGTTATATTCGGCGCGATAATATTCTTCATGAACCGTTCCCAGAAGAAGAAACAGAAGCAGGAGGAGGAGCAGCGCAACAGTGTAAAGCCGGGTGACGAGATCGTCACTATAGGCGGACTTGTTGTTCGTGTTATCTCGATAAAGGACGACTATTTTGTTGTTGAATCACCGGCTGATCACTCAAAAATGCAGATCAAGAAGTGGGCGCTGTCTTCAAACAACACCGTCCATGAGGAATCAAAGTGATTTTTGGCTATCTGTCATAAAACGGGACACTGTCCAGTATTAATTTACTGGGCGGTGTTTTTTATGAATAAAACTTACAGTGAAAAAAACGGCGGATTCATGCTTTCGGCAGGAGTGGGCGTTTTGGCAGGATATATAGCGCTTTTTGTTCTGCTTTTTATTTCGGCAATAATAATGACGGCGGCAAAGCTGACAGCCGGAGCCGCAGTGATAATGGCAACGGTATCGCTTTGCGCGGCAGGACTGCTCGCCGGTGTCGTATCATCAAAAAAATACGGTTCGCGCGTCCTTGTAATGGGCGCGGTCACAGGACTTGCGTTTTATATATCGGTAGCTCTTGTATCGGTGATAATTACAAGAAGCGGTCTGTCGTCGCTGTTCGTGTGGAGGCTGATACTGACCGTGTCTGCTTCATCGATAGGCTCGGTGATAGGCGCTTTGAAGCAAAGCAATAAAAAGATGATCTGACAGATAAAGGGATGTTTGAAACATGGAATCAAAAAATAAAGACGGATGTATTTACAGTGAAGAGGAAAGAAAAGCGCTTGTCAGCTCATATCTTGGAAAAACGGTCAGGATAAAAATAGACCGTCCCATAGGCTATGTGCATAAAAAGCCCGGAAAGACCCTTGTTTACCCCATAAATTACGGATACATACCCGGCGTTTTGGGAGGCGACGGCGAAGAGCTCGACGTTTATCTGCTTGGTGTGGATGAACCTGTGGAGAAATCTGAGGGCAGAATAATAGGCATAGTTTACCGGCAGAACGATGTTGAGGATAAATTGATAATGGCACCGGCAGGTGTCGCATTCGATAAGAAAACGATAGAAAAGCAGATAGATTTTCAGGAAAAATACTATATTACCTCCGTTGAGGCTTTGGATAAATAGGCAGGTGGCTTTCTTTGCGGCGCAAAGAAAGCCTTTTTTTATAATAGCGCAAACAGCCGGACCTTCATAAAATGTTAAGAGGTGATATGTATGGTTTCGGTACTGATACTCGACGGCTTTTCGGACGCAAAGCATGCTTCCGGTGCATATATACCGTTTTTTGAGGGACTGCTGCGGTTTTCCGGCGTAAAATGCCGTACCGTGACGCCCGACGGATTTGAAAGAATATATTCCGTATTCGGCAAAACGGCTGATAATATTATTTATGTCCCAAGGCTTTCCGAAATCGGAAAGCAGGGATTGTCATTTATATATACCGATTCGACCTCCGGCTCGTCCGCTTCATTCAGGATAGCCTCCGCCTTAAGGGAGCGCCGCTCCGAAAACGGCGTTGTATTTGTAAATCCGCTTTGCGAGGGCGATCCGCTTGCGAGCTATTCGCCCGTGATAGTCGACGATATATGCGTAGATAAGACCGATGCCGCCGGACTGTACTCGCTGGCGCTCGATGCCGCCTGCTCGATATGCTCTTATTACGGGATCCCGGTGAAAGAAGCCTGATGATTTAAAACATCGCAGGTTATAAATTATCTTGAATTTATGTAAAAACGGTGTTATTATAAGTATGTATCTATAGAATTATCGGGGATGTTTGTGGCAAACTATCAGCAGTAACCTTGAAAGGAAACGGCTGATCAAAATGAACTCACAAAACGAAAATAACGAAAAAGAAAACGTCTGCGATAATAAGGACTGGCAGCAGATAAAGGAGACGGGAAGCGTCACCCCGTCGGACGGTAAGCATGTCATACACTGCCTTACAATAATAGGTCAGATCGAGGGACACGGCGTTCTGCCGTCCGATACCAAGACCACAAAGTACGAGCATGTCATACCGCAGCTCGTCGCCGTGGAGGAGGATCCGCGCATCGAGGGTATGATGATAGTGCTCAATACCGTCGGAGGTGACGTTGAGGCAGGACTTGCCCTTGCGGAGCTTATTTCAGGCATGAAAAAACCGACTGTGTCATTGGTGCTCGGAGGCGGACATTCGATAGGCGTTCCGCTTGCGGTGTCGGCAAAATGCTCTTTTATAGTGCCGTCCGCCACGATGACGATACATCCCGTGCGGACTAACGGACTGGTCCTTGGCGTTCCGCAGACGCTGTCTTATTTTGAAAAGATGCAGAAACGCATAACCGACTTTGTAGTCAGCAATTCAAAGGTGACCGCCGAGAAATTCAGGTCGCTTATGATGAACACCGACGAGCTTGCGACCGATATGGGCTCAGTCCTTGACGGCAAGCTGGCGGTGGAATGCGGACTGATCGACCACATAGGCAGCCTGTCCGATGTGATAAGCAGGCTGTATAGCATGATAGAAAGTGAAAAAGGCGGACAGTGATGTCCGCAAAGTACATATTATTTGAATTTTGATTTTTGGGAGACGTAAAATGGCGACTAAAAGTAAAGGTAAGAAAAAAAGCTCCTCAAAGCCGAAAGCGGCATCACGGGCTGAAATGATTGAGGAAAGCTCCGCCGCAAAACGGCAGGTCATATCGGTCCTGCTTTTCACGTTCTCGGCGTTTCTGTTCCTTGCCGCGATAATAAAGGGCGAGAGCGGCTGGCTCGTCATACATAACTGTATACTCGGAATATTCGGATTCTTCGGCTACGGTGTGCCGTTTCTTCTCGGCGCCGTCGCCGTCTTTCTTGCACTCGATAAGCTGCACGGCAGGACCCTTGCAAAGATGCTTGAACTGTCGGCGCTTACGCTGCTTGTCGCGGCATTTGTACATATAGTAGCTATAGCACCGGACTGCGACAGCTTTTCAAAATCTGTCAGCACCGCGTGGGACGCAAAATATGCGTCAACCGGCTTTTTCGGGGCGTTTATAGGATACCCTCTCTACTCCATATTCAAAAATCCCGGTGCCGCGATAATATGCGGACTGCTTATCTTCCTTACGGTAATGCTGATGACCGGCACAACGCTCATAGCGCTGTTCAAAGCTGTGAGCAAGCCTGTAAAGCATATTGAGAAGGTAGCTGAAAGCGCATATGAACAGCGCCGCCGTCCGCCTGCCGAGGTCGATATTCCGCTTGACGGTGATCAACCTGCGGAGGAAGAACCCGATACCGAAACGATAGAGGAAAAGCAGAAAAAGGTGGTTACAAAATACCGTGACCTTGACAGTGAGGAAACGGTTACCAATATAAGCTCAAATTCCGAAAAAGCCAAAAGCAAGGCACAGGCAGCGCAGGCACAGGCGTCGGCAGAGCCTTCGGAGGATACAAAATCGGTCGTGGCGCGCACCGCAGAGGCGATATCAAAACGTGCCGATGAGGAAACGCAGCCGTCAGATACTGAACCGGCGGAAGAAAATGAAAACAGCACACAAGGCGGCAACGAAAAGGAAAAGATCGACTTTGAGCTTAAAGAGGGCAGCTCGATAAAGGTTGAGCCGGATGCGGCGGAATACAAGTATCCGCCGGTGTCGCTGCTGTCAGAGCCTCTGCCCGAAAGCACAAAGAGCATAACGAGCGAGCTTGAATCGACCGCGACGCTGCTTGTAAACACGCTGTGCAGCTTCGGTGTTGAATCACGCATTATAAATATCAGCCGCGGTCCATCGGTCACACGGTATGAGCTGCAGCCTGCGGCAGGCGTCAAAATAAGCAAGATAACCAACCTTGCAGACGACATTGCACTGAATCTTGCAACCGCGGGCGTCAGGATTGAGGCACCTATACCTAATAAGCCGGCTGTCGGTATAGAGGTGCCGAATAAGAATACAAGCATTGTCAAGATACGTGAAATAATTGATTCTCAGGCATTCTCCGGCGCAAAAAGCAAGCTGACCGTAGCACTTGGAAGAGACATTTCGGGCGATCAGCGCGTAACGGATGTTGCGAAAATGCCGCACGGACTTATAGCCGGTGCCACCGGTTCCGGTAAATCGGTATGTATAAACTCTATCATAATGAGTATACTTTTCAAGGCTACACCCGAGGAGGTAAAGTTGCTGCTCATAGACCCCAAGGTGGTAGAACTCGGTGTTTATAACGGCATACCTCACCTTATAGTGCCGGTCGTGACCGACCCCAGAAAGGCGGCAGGCGCGCTCGGATGGGCGGTCGTCGAAATGGAAAAGCGCTATAAGCTGTTCGCCGAAAATGACGTAAGAAATATAAACGGCTACAACGAGCTTGCCGAAAGGACCGAAGGGCTCGTCAAAATGCCGCAGATAGTAATAATCATCGATGAGCTTGCCGATCTTATGATGACATCACCGGGCGAGGTCGAGGACTCTATCTGCCGTATAGCGCAGAAGGCGCGTGCCGCCGGTATGCACCTTATTGTCGCAACACAGCGCCCGTCGGTCGATGTCGTTACCGGTCTTATTAAGGCAAATATCCCGACGAGGATCGCTTTTGCGGTGTCCTCACAGGTCGACAGCCGCACCATAATCGACATAGGCGGTGCCGAAAAGCTGATGGGCAGGGGAGATATGCTGTTTTTCCCGACCGGAGCCATAAAGCCGGAACGTATACAGGGCTGCTTTGTCAGTGACGACGAGGTCGAAAAGGTAGTGTCGTTCTTAAAATCCGATCACAGATCGGACTACGACGAGCAGGTGCTTGAGGAGATAGATCGTCAGGCTGCAAAAGAAAAGTCCGCCAAAAGCGGACTGCCTGAGGACGCCGTTGAAAATGACGGCGACCCGATGCTGAACGAAGCAATAGAACTGGTCGTTGAAATAGGACAGGCATCGACCTCACTTTTACAGCGCAAGCTGAGGCTCGGCTACGCGCGTGCCGCAAGGGTCATCGACCAGATGGAGGACAGGGGCATAATAGGTCCTGCCGAGGGCGCAAAGCCGCGTCAGGTGCTGATGACCAAGGATCAGCTTATGGAAATGAAAGCAGGAAGCGGCGAGGATAAAGTATAAAACAGTCCTTCCGGAATTTATGTCCGGAAGGACAGCTTTTACTGTGCGCTTTTTGCCATCGGAATATTGCCGTCGTCTCCGGCTTCGGTGTCGCGGAACAGAAGCGATATGCACCATATACCAGCCAAAGCCACAACGGTGTAGATTATACGGCTGAGTATTGCGCCCTGTCCGCCGAATATCCACGCTACGATATCGAAGCGGAACAGACCGATGCTTCCCCAGTTGATCGAGCCGATGATGACGAGGATCAGACAGATCTTATCAAACATAATTTTTACCCTTTCTGCCGCATTTATTTTGCACGACATGTCCTTGCGGCTCACAGCATGTCGGCTTGTACTTATATTTTTGTCACTTTACCCTTTGATTATTCAGTTTAAGGAGCGATACGATGCTTAAAAAAAACGATGTCATCGTTTTGAAGATAAATGATGTCACGCTTGACGGCAGCGGCGTCGGCCGCTATGACGGTCTGGCTGTTTTTGTACCCATGACGGCGATAGGCGATACCGTGGAGGTAAAAATCCTCAAGGTCCGCCCGAATTTTGCCTTCGCAAAGGTAGTGAATATTTTGGAACCGTCGCCCGACAGGATAGATAACGACTGCCCGGTGTTTGGCAGATGCGGAGGCTGCGTGTTCAGACACATATCATATGAGGCGGAGCTGAACATCAAAAAAAATACCGTTTTGAATAATTTCTCGAGAATTGCCGGTATCACGCCGGAGTTTGAGGGTATATTTTATGGCAGATATGAACGCTACAGGAACAAGGCGCAGTATCCGGTAACGGCAGGGGAAAACGGCGTTTCGGTAGGCTTTTACGCACCGCGCAGCCACAGGGTGGCAGAGTGTGAGGACTGCCTTTTACAGCCAGTTGATTTTAAAAACGCAGTAAGCCTTCTCAAAAAACTGATGCGCGAAAACAGTGTTGCACCATATGACGAAACGACCGGCAAAGGTACCGTGCGCCACCTGTATTTAAGATGCGCCGAAAACGGCGATATTATGATATCGCTGGTCATAAATGCAGATGATTTTCCGTGCGGAGAACGCTTTTTGTCGGCATATAAAGAGCTGTTCGGGTCAAAACTCGGATCGTTTGTTTTGAATATCAACAAAAAAGATACCAATGTTATATTGGGAGACAGATGTGTGCCGCTGTACGGTGACGGATATTTAAACGACCGCCTTTGCGGCGTGAAGGTCAGAATATCGCCGCTGTCATTTTATCAGGTCAATCACAACATGGCTGAAAAGCTGTACGAAAAGGCAGCCGAATATGCCGAGCCTGACGGCAAAAATGTGCTCGATCTTTATTGCGGAGCCGGTACTATAGGGCTTTCAATGGCTGACCGCGCAAAAAGCGTAACAGGCGTCGAGACCATAGATAGCGCCGTGCGCGACGCAGAACATAACGCTGCGGCAAACGGATTTGATAATTGCAGATTTATCTGCGGCGACGCTGCGGCTGCCGCAAAGCAGCTTGAAAAAGAGGGATCAAGACCGGACGTCGTGATACTTGATCCGCCGCGCAAAGGGTGCGATGCGGAGCTTATAGATACTGTCGCAGCGAAATTTTCACCGGAACGGGTGGTTTATGTTTCGTGCGATCCAGCCACCCTTGCACGCGACTGCCGCCGCTTTTCGGAGCTTGGATATGACACGGTAAAGGCAGCCGCTTTCGATCTTTTTCCCCGTGCCGGTCACGTCGAGACGGTTGTTTTGCTTTCCAAGGGAGAAATCGACTCAAAGAAGGTGCGGGTGGAGTTCTCGCTGGAAGATATGGATATGTCCGGCTTCCAGAAGGGCGCGACTTATGAGCAGATCAAGGCGTATGTGTTGGAGCATACCGGTTTGAAGGTATCTTCCCTGTACATCTCACAGATAAAGCGCAAGTGCGGGCTGGATGTGGGGCAAAATTATAACCTGTCAAAGAAGGAAGATGCCAAAGTGCCAAAATGTCCGCCGGAGAAGGAAGCGGCGATCAGGGATGCGTTGAAATATTTTCAGATGATTTAAGAGTCTATTGAGCAAAAAAGCAGTAAATCAATTTCAGATTTACTGCTTTTGCTGGCCGGGCCGGTGAGCTACGAGCATTCATGACTTTTTGATAACTTGTTCCATACTGATATATTAAGCGGAAAGTTGTGGCCCTGTATTTTCAGAGGGAAACGAATGCTCCTTGAATATATCCCACAAAATATGCCATCGCTATACTCAGTGCAATGCAACATATACATAGTATTTCAGCAATTACCTTTTTTTCGATTATTTCATTTATGGACTTTCCGTAATCAATAGTAGACCATACCATTGAAAGCAAAAATAGAATTGAAATCCATTGAGTATGAAATGATAGTCCCATGCTAACAAATACATAGTTTGAGATGATGTAAAAAGCGCTTCTGACTACAACTTCTGTCACTTTTACAATCCGATTTCTCATAGAATTCTCCCTCTCTGATAATACTGTGGGCGGCAGCACTCCTTGCTGTCGCCCCTTGATTGCCTATCTGCAAAGGCGGGCGGGGCTGTCAACGGCGGCGCTTGCGCCGTTCATCTTGACCGTTGACTGGCTCGGCTGGCTTTGCTATTCCGTGATCTCTTTCAGTTATTGTCAAAGGAAATGTAGATAGTTAGACTATTGGGTATGTAGCTGATACTTAACCACTTTTCGTCGTTTGATAAAAGTGTCCCGATAGAAACATAGTTTTCTCCCTCGATTTCCTCTGACACATTTTCAATTACGGAAAAGCCTTCTTGGTTCAAAAGCTCCATATACTCGTTATAGTCGTTTTCGCTAATACCGGTAAGGTTGATATTACAATTCTCATGTTCTGTATCAAGTGTAGCCCATGCAACCGTACCAGGCGCAACAGGAAGCCCCTCTGTGTACTCATTCTCAGGCCAAACACCCTCGTCCAATTTTGTAACACTATTAGATTGCGTATTGTTCTCATTGCTTGTCGGTGTAGATGAGGTATTTTGATTAGAACACGCAGCCAAAAAAATCATAATCATGATTGTGAATACAGAAATATATTTCTTCATTGGTTACCTCCTGTTTTTGTGTATGGTTCGGATCATTAACAAAACAGCGATAGCTGTTGCTGCAAACCCAATAGCCAAAAGGATTTGCGAAATATCAAAGGCAAACGCGCCCTCAATCTGTATATTTGTTGTCGCGTCGGCTTGTCCGATTGCTCCTTCTGGTACTTTTCCTGATTGTGTAACAGCATATACCGAAAAGGCAGCAGCCGCGATAACAAGCGCAGCAAGAGTAGAAATGATACCGTTCCTTTTTTTCGATTTGGTGTTATCAATGCCAAACTGTTCTGCGGTGCTGTCTGCAAATTCTTTTGGCGTCCCCAAACGCTGGATAATCTGCTGCTCTGTTTCTCCATGCTCCATAGCAGACGCAAAAACTTCATTCAAGTCACGTACAACCTCTTTTTTCATTTTGCGTGGTAAAGATAGTTCCTTTTCAACCTGTTTGA
>UQDO01000041.1 GCA_900539855.1 uncultured Oscillospiraceae bacterium | reverse complement strand
AGCCTTCAGGCACTGCAAATTTTACCTTTACCTTGCCGTTCGGCTGCACGCCCGAGCCGTTTAAGGTCGCGGAAACATCGTACAGTTTAAATTCGCCCGATACATCCTTCAATATGTTCTTTACAGACTCAAAGGTCGGATCATCCTTTGCAGTTTCTTCGACCTTGAGCTCGGTACCGGCGCTGAAAACGCCCTCGTCTGCACTGAATTCTGTTCCGGTGGCAGGGTCTTTGGCTGAACAGGGGATGACCTCGCTCGTTGTCTCACCGCAGCGGCGGCACTTGCCCTCCTTGAGACCGGGCTCGCTTATGGTGGCTTCCTTTACAATGGTGGGATTTTCAAAATCGTGACCGAGCGCATCGGTAGATCTTGTTTCAGCCGCATTGCATTTGGTGCAGACGCGCTTCATAATACCGCCCTCGGTGCAGGTGGCGGCGGTGTCGTCATACCACGCGCCGAAGCTGTGACCGGTGGGTGCTATGCTCTGTGAGGTGGTGGCGCCGCAGCGCGTGCATTTTCCGGTCTCCTCACCGGCTGAGGTGCAGGTCGGCTGTTTGGTCACTGTGGGTGACGAGAAGCTGTGACCGAGTGCATTGACCGTCTTTGTTTCCTTGTGACTGCATTTTGAGCAGCTGCGAGTCTGCTCGCCTGCTGCCGTACAGGTGGGCGCTTTGGTCGTGGTCCATGAGCCCATGCTGTGACCGGTAGCGTTCACAGTCGCCGTATCGGTTGCACCGCAAACTGAACAGGTGCGCGTCTGAGTGCCAGGTGCGGTGCAGGTGGGCTGCTTGGTGACCTTAAAACTGCCCCATGAATGGGTCGTACCCTTGGGTATGGTCTCGTTTTTCTCAGCGCCGCAGGCAGTGCAGGTGTATTTTCTGTTTCCCGCCTCTTTGCAGGTGGCAGGCTTTGTGACCGTGCCGCCGTTCCATGTGTGACTGCCGGTCTCCTCATGTCCGCAGGCGGAGCATGTCCTCTTGTGACTGCCGTCGTTCACCTTTGCCCAGCTGCCGTAGCTGTGATTTGCACAAATTATTTTGAGGGTGCTGCTGCCGCTGTCTGAGGTGCCGTCTGCAAGGGTCACGGTCACTCTAACAGCCTGCCCGTCCTTTGCAGCCTCTTTGGCTTTAACGGTAAACCTGAAAAATCCACCGTTAAGGTCTACTTCATCCTTGAAAGCGATAGCACCTTTGTTCTTTGCCAGATCGAAATTTGCAAGAATTGAACCGTCCTTTAAAAACTCACCCGATGTGACTTCAAGTTTGTCGCCAACGGTTATTGCGACCGAGCCTCCAGTGCATTTCTGCGCTCCGCTTAAGTTTACGGTGTATGTAACGCTGCCGTCTGCCGTAACGGTCATGCTGCCTGATAAGCTGACGCTTATCCCTGCGGCGCTTGCCGGGACTGCAAACGAAAGCATAATGCACAATACCGCTATAACTGATAGTATCTTCTTCATTTTTCAAACCCCTTTATTTTGTTATCGGATAATCATTCGGGAAATAGCAGTGCATTAAGAGATAGACTGCATCCTTGTCGTTTATAATACCGTCGCCGTTGTAATCGCAGGGCTGTTCGACGGGGTAATCACCCGGGAAATAGCAGTGCATCAACAGGTAGATTGCGTCCTTGTCAGTGATCTTGCCGTCACCGTCCAATTCGCCGGCGGTGTAGGCTTTGTCGGTCTTTACTTTAAGACCTGCACTGCATTCGGACGCGTATGAGGTCTCGGTCTCGGCGATGCGCTGATAGAATGTGTATTCTGTATCGTCCTTAAGACCGTCGAACACATTGCTGCTATGCCAAACCTTACCGTCGAGGCTGTATTCATAGCCTTCCGTCGCTTTAAGCGTCACAGACGAACTTGTTTTGCTCGCAACGATCGGAGTGGAGGGCTTTGCAGGAGTGGTCTTGTCAGTGCCGTTTATACAGACATCAGTACCGCTGCTTATGAGCTGATACGAATTGCTGTATTGTGAACCGGAGATTCTCTGGTAAACGGTGTATGTCATGCTGTTAATAAGCCCTGTAAAGTGGGGCGAGGTCTGCCATTCTATTTTATCAAGACTGTATTCAAAGCCATCAACCGCTTTCAGTGTGAGCGTGGTCGCTCCGATGCGCTCGATTTCTGGCATTTTCGGCAGTGCAAAATACAAGGCAGCACTTTTTTCAGAAGCAAATACCGTTTCGGTTTCAGCCTTGCGGACGCAGAATTCATAGATCTTATTCTGCGCGATACCCTCAAAAACGTTTGATGACTGCCATGTCAGTCCGCCGTCACAGCTGTATTCATAGCCCGATATCGCTTTAAGCGTAACTTTATTGACGCTATATTCTTCAATGGTGGGCGCGCCAGGTGCCGATACAGTTGACTTTTTCGTTTTGACAACTAACGGTTCGCTTGCGATAGGGGAATATTCATTGTATCTGCGGGAATAGACCTTATATTCCGTGACAGGCTGCAGTGAATTGAACTGACCGCTTCGCTGCCAATTCACCCCGTCGAGGCTGAATTCGGCGTTTACTCCGTCCGCCGCTTTGACAGTTATACTGTTGCCGGTGACGCTCACAAGAATAGGCGCGTCGAGCGGAGACACAAAGTTTACCGAATTATCACTGCAATACTTCTCAAGAGAGCCGCCTGAAAGGGAGTAAACGCGTATGTTTTTATTGTCGGTATTTATGGCTCTTGTGCCGAGCTTGAGGTTTGCGTTTTCGCACACAAGCTCTTTCAGATTATCGAAGCCATAGAAGCTGTATGTACCTACCTCTGTAATACGGCTGTCAACAATGACCCTTTTTATGCTGTCTTTTGCGCTGTGCCAAGGCGTGCTTGTAAACAGGTTATAGTTAGGCATTTTTCCGGTACCGATAACGGTCAATGTGTTACCGTCTATAGAAAAGCCTATCTCATCGTTGTTATTTAACAGTACAACACAGCGGTAGCCATTGTCTTTGGCATATTTATATGCGGTGGCAGCCATGCTGTCGGTATAAATAATGAGTTTTGACTTATCGCAGCCGGAAAAGGCACGTTCACCAATGCTTGTTACGCTGCTTGGGATAATTATGCTTGTGAGTCCTGTGCAGTCGTAAAAAGCATATTTACCTATACTTGTTACGCTGTCGGGGATAGTTATGCTTGTAAGACCGGTACAGCCTTCAAAAGCAAAATTACCTATACTCGTCACGCTGTCGGGAATAGTTACGCTTGTAAGATCTGTGCAGCCGTAAAAAGCATAGGTGTCAATAATTGTCACGCTGTCTGGAATACTTACCTTTTCTAATGTGCCTCTACAAATAACCATAGTGCTTGTGACAGTTTTCGAGCCGTCGGCAATTATCAATTCCTTGATATTGCAACCTTTAAAAGCATTATCTTTAATACTTGTCACCCCATTGCCGATAGTAGCGCTCGTAAGACCTGTGCAACCGTAAAAAGCCTGATAGCCTATACTTGTTACGTTGTCGCCGATAGTTATGCTTGTGAGTCCAGTGCAGCCTTTAAAAGCAGAATCACCTATGCTTGTCACGCCATTGCCGATAGTAGCGCTTGTAAGTCCTGTGCAGCCGAAAAAAGCACAATCGCCTATACTTGTTACACTATCCGGAATTACAAGATTGACAATCTTTTCACCGTTTAAGTACAAATCATGAGCGTAGCGCAACGGATTGGCATAAGAGTTTCCAAAATTAATACTGCACCATTTTTCAATGCTTGAAATATGTACTTCTTTTAATCCGGTGCAGCCGGAAAAGGCTTCAGAGCCTATACTTGTTACACCATTGCCGATAGTAGCGATCGTAAGACCTATGCAGTCGGAAAAGGCCTCAGAGCCTATACTTGTCACGCCGTTGCCGATAGTTACGCTTATAAGTCCTGTGCAGCCTTCAAAAGCAGAACTGCCTATACTTGTCACACTATCGCCGATAGTTGCGCTTGTAAGTCCTGTGCAGCCTTTAAAAGCAGAATTGACTATACTTGTCACGCTGTCGGGGATAGTTATGCTTGTAAGACTTGTGCAGTGTGAAAAAGCATACCCACCTATACTTGTCACGCTGCTGCCAATAGTTACGTTTGTAAGATCTGTGCATCCGTAAAAAGCAGAATCACCTATGCTTGTCACGCCTTCTTTTATAATAACTTCGGTTATATTTCTACCCCACGGAGCTCCAAAAACATAGCCATCATAATAGTCACGATAGTCACGCATTTTACCGTTCCCGCTTATTGTAAGAACTGTGCCGTCAAGCGTCCATGTGCAGTCTCCTGTTGTACCGCTTGTCGTTTCTGCGGCAAAAATCGAGACAGGCATTATTGACACTATCAACAATACTGATATAAGTACCGCAGTTATCTTTTTTAACATTTTCTTCGCTCCTTTCATTTATTCAGCCGTAAAGCGCCACTTTTTATTCACATATTCATCGGTAAGACTTTTGGAATAGGCTTTGCCTTTTTTGTATCTCCTTTCATAGTCTTTGGCGATTTTGTCCGCGTTGAGCTTTCCGCGCTTACTTGCCGTACAAGGCATACAGCCCTCGCCGGCTATAAATACGCCGGACTCTTCGCCTAATTTTTTGCCGTTTGATATCGACTTCTTTATGCCCAAAAAGTCGACCAGTCTGCAAGGCCCGTAAATAAGCTTGCCGGTGCCTTTTTCTTTTCCGGCGCGTATCAGCACATTTTTCGGCTTTTCGGAATCGTCATCTACCGTTATCATCAGCATACCGGCATAAACGAACACATTTCCGCCCGGCACGAAAAGAGCGGCGGTGTTTTTTGTTCTGCCGTACCTTACGCCGTAGCACGCCGGATCCTCATCCCCGTATGCCTCGGTTTCGGTAATGATGACTGTTCGACCACCGTAACTAAGCTCCTTGCCTATCAGTGACCTTGCCGCCTCCTCGGGACATTTGACCAATTCCTTTTGATTTCCCATAATAATCTCCTCCCACTGTTCCAAAAAGTAGACTTTTTGGAACAGCATTACAAATATGGTCATGTGGCGGTTTTTCGTGCTGATTTTGCTATAAAAACCATTTAAAATTCAAATTTCGCCCCATTTCATTAATTAATTGGCGAATAAAGGTTGAATTTTCCAGACAGATATGCTACAATATGGGGTGATAAAAAAGTGTTTCAAAAAGTCTACCTTTTGAAACACTTTTTTATATATATTTAAAAGAATATTGCTTGCCGGGAATGACACAGTGCAAAGTCTTTTCTATTTTTTTGCTTTATACAGCCGGGTGCTTACCGTCCGCGTCCTTTTTGCACGTCGCGTAAAGGTCGTACCAATGGCAAAGGCCGCCGCCAGCACAGCCATTCCTGCTATTGTGCCTATCGTTTTTTCGCCAATAAAGCCGGCGACCGATCTACCCAAAGCACCGCCTGCCGCACAAAAGAAACCGGGAAATATGACCGAACGCATTATATCGATCTTAGCTTCCGACGCGCGCTTCAGCTTTGAAAGGCACATAAGCGACGTGAAGCAGTTGCTGACAGTCATTATCATCAGATAGCCGGATATTCCGGTGTGCGGTACAAGCAAAAGCACCGCCGCTATGCGTGCCGCGGAATCGACAAAATTGTAGCGCAGCATTTTCATCTGACCGTCAAGGCCTTTGAGCAGCCCCGAAGCCACGCTTTCAAGGTACATAAACGGCACTATCGGTGACAGCACGCGCAATATGTAGCCAACGTCGCTGTCGCCGTAAACTATGTCGGCGATGTCGTAGGCGAAAAATAAAAACGCAAACGCCGCGAGCAGTGACAGCGGCAGCGTGATGCCGACCGCCTTTTCGACCGTCTTTTTCACCTCTGACCGGTTGCCGCGTGCCGCCGCCTGCGATACCTCTGGTATCAGCATTGTGGATACCGAATTTAAAAACGACGCCGGAAAAAACAAAAGCGGCATTGCCATACCTTTTATAGCGCCGAACAGCTCAAGTCCTCTGCCTTTTGTGCCGTGGTATCCCGAAAGGCGTGAGGGGATGAGCAAATTTTCCGCCGTGTGCAGGGTGGTTGACATGTAGGCAGCCGCCGAGAGCGGCAGTGCTATGCGAAGTATTTTGCGGAATACTCCCGATATTCTGTCCGACCCATGCATTTTGCGAAGATCGCGCCTGTACAGCACCCAGCTTATGAGGAACGAGACGGTCTCGGCGGTCGTATCGCCAAGCAGCACCGCAGCCGCGCTGTAGGCGATGCCTCTGCTGATCCCTTTCGACAGGCAGAACAGCACGACGCCTATCCTGACAGCCTGTTCTGCCAGCCCGGTAAGCGACGGGGAAAGGGTCTTGCGGCAGGCTATAAAATAGCCTCTTATACAGGACGACAGCCCCATAAACGGCAGCGAAAAGCAAAGTATTTTCAGTGCCGGTACGGTCCTTGCGTCACAGAGCAGTCTCACCCCTATAAATTCAGCACCGAAAAACACGGCGGCGGACGATACCGCCGCCGCAATAAGCGTCAGCACGGCTGCGGCGCGCATGACGCGTTTTACAGCCAGCCTTCCGCGGTCGAGATTTTCCGACACAAGACGGGTAACAGCCGTGCAGATGCCGGACATGGCAAAGGTCGAAGCCAGAATGTATACCGAAAATATGAGCTGATAAACGCCCATGCCCTCGGAGCCTATGCGGTCGGCAAGGTATATCCTGAACAGGACGCCCGCTATGCGGAGTATGACCGAGGTAAGGCAAAGCACGACCGTGTTTTTCACAAAAACAGATATTTTCATAAAGCCTGCCTCTTTTAAAGCTACATGAGCAGTCCCAACACAAGCATTTCGCGTATCTTTTCGTAAATTTCCGCACCGCTTGCGGCGGCAAGGGGATTTTTGCCGAGTCCTACCTCTATCGTAAATCCGGGACGGCGGAATTCCTTTATGAACCAGTCCTTGAATCCGCCGCCGGTGGCGAGACCGGTCGGCACATCAAGCGCGTAGCCGCTTGACGCCGAGAATATCTCAGCCATTTTTTTGCCGCGCGGCGTTTCTATTCCGTCATAGTCCCAGTATATGACCTCGCCCTGGGAATGGAATGTCAGCAGATAGCGGATGTTGTAGGTGCGGCAAAGCTCGGCAAGGGCGGCTGACTCAGGTTCGGAAAACGGCTTTGTGCCGCCGTACCTTGTGGGTCCGGGTCCGAAATATCCCTGCTCTCTTTCTAACTTGTGCAGCTCCTCCCAGCCTGCGTCAAAGTTATGGTTTAAGTCAACTCCTCTTAAATTTGCGTTCCAGTGTTCGAAATCACCTCCGCACAGCTTATATATCCGCGCGGCGTGAGCGCCGCAGCCGGCAGCGCCTTTAAGTGATATCTCGCACCCGTCGGGATTGCAGAGCGGAACGAATATAACGCTCCTGCCGTAGAGCGCACGTCTTGCGTCCACATCGCATATTTTGCCGTTTGCCGCCACAGCCTCGCAAAGCTCGGATATGAATTTCAGCAGCAATGTTGCGGTTATGCGTTCCGAGCCGTGTATTGCTCCGGCATAAACTATGCAGTCGGCGGAGCTGCCCAACCTTAGTGCCGCAAGATCGCGTCCGAAAACGCTCTTTCCTATCGAAAAGCGGTGCAGAAATTTATATTCCTCGCATAAACTCCGCATAATTTCAGAAAAACTGTTGTAATCGTGCTCGATATGTTTTATAATGTTCGGCATAGGTCACCCTCACTTATCTGATACCTTTTAAATATATTTATGCAGCATGGAGGCGTCACATGAAGCTTGAAGAAAAAACTATCGGTTCAGAGAAGATATATGACGGAAAAATAATACATGTTAGGCGCGATACGGTGCAACTGCCCGACGGCAGACAGTCGATGCGCGAGGTGGTCGACCACAGCGGCGGCGTCTGCGTTGCGGCGCTTACCGAGGACGATCAGCTGCTTTTCGTGAGGCAGTTCAGGTACCCGTACGGTGAGGTGGTGGTCGAGCTGCCGGCAGGCAAGATCGAGCCGGGCGAGGATCCGCTCGAATGCGGCAAGCGTGAGCTTTACGAGGAGACCGGCGCGACGGCAAAACATTTTGAGTCGTTGGGGACACTTTATCCGTCACCTGGCTACTGCGGCGAGATAATACACATCATAGGCGCGATAGGCCTTGAATTCGGTGAAAATCACCTTGACGACGGCGAATTTCTGGAGTCGTTCAGACTGCCGCTTAAAAAGGCGGTCTCACTGGTCATGAGCGGCGACATAGTGGACGCCAAAACACAGATAGCAATATTGAAGCTGGCTTTGTATAAAGGGATTTTCATGGCTTGAGCTTGGTTTTGCGTTTGATAGGAGAAACGTATGAAAAGCAGTAAATACATAGGAAGCAGGGACTTTTACCGTCACGTACTGGCAATATCGGTGCCTATAATGCTTCAGAACGGCATTACAAATTTTGTCAGCATGCTTGACAACATCATGGTGGGCGGCGCAGGCAAGGTCGAAATGACCGGCGTTGCGGTGTCAAACCAGCTTATTTTCGTATTCACGCTCTGCATTTTCGGGGATGTCTCGGGTGCAGGCATATTCGGCGCGCAGTTCTACGGAAAAAAGGATTATGTCGGAATGAGAAATTCTTTCCGCTTCAAGCTGTGGCTGGCGGTCATACTGACGCTTATCGCAAGCGTTACGTTCGGATTTTTCGGCAATGAGCTCATAGAACCGTTTTTGCGCGGCGAGGGCGCGCCGGAGGATGCGGCAGGATCACTCAAGGCGGCAAACGACTATCTGCTTGTTATGATAGTCGGTCTGCTGCCGACGGCGCTGGCGCAGTGCTACGCAAGCAGTCTGCGTGAGACGGGGGAGACCCTCATGCCCATGAAAGCAGGTCTTATAGCTGTCGCGGTCAACCTGTGCTTCAATTATATTTTGATATTCGGTCATTTCGGCGCACCGAGGCTTGGCGCAGTCGGCGCCGCCGTTGCTACTGTCATGTCGAGGTATGTCGAGCTTGCGATAGTGGCAGTATGGACGCATAAAAACAAGGAACGCTTCAAGTTTATCGAGGGTGCATACAGAAGCGCCAAGATACCTGCCGCGCTTACGGTGCAGATGCTCAAAAAGGGTATGCCGCTCATGATAAACGAGGCACTTTGGGCAGCCGGCATCGCGCTGCTCAACCAGTCGTATTCGACGAGGGGACTGGACGTTGTTGCGGCGGTTAATATTTCTTCGACCTTCTGGAACGTTTTCTCGGTAATCTTTATGGCAGTCGGCACCTCGATCGGCATAATAGTCGGTCAGCAGCTTGGTGCAGGGGAGTTCGACAAGGCGCGCGACTCAGACCGCAAGATGATGGTCTTTTCGATAATGATAAGTGTTATAGTTGCGGTCATTTATATCGGTGCCGCGCAGTTTATACCTGATTTTTACAAGGTTGACGCCGAGATCCGTGCACTTGCCACAAAAATAATGTGCATAAGCGCTGCGTTCATGCCGGTAAACGCCTATGCTCACGCTTCGTACTTCACGCTGCGTTCGGGCGGTCAGACCTTTGTGACCTTTTTGTTCGACAGCTGCTTTGTATGGGTTGTGACCGTGCCGCTTGCCTTCGTGCTGTCGCGCTACACAGATGTTGCGATACTGCCGCTCTACGCCGCATGTCAGGCGGTCGATATTATAAAGTGTATAATCGGTACGGTGCTGCTTAAAAAAGGTATTTGGGTCAGGAACATCGTAACCGACGAAGTGTAAGGGCATAGGAATCAGTTTGATGTTTTGCTTGGCGGAAGCGTTGCTTCCGCCGTTTTTATGCCCATACAGCGATAAATCTTAGTTTAGCGACGTAATAGATATATTGATGGACGTAGGGCAGGGGCACGACTCCTGCCCTACAAGCATTCAATTAGAATTCTCGCATTTAACGGCGCTGAACTAAAATTTACATTGTCAAACAATCATAAAACAAAAAGCGAACCGGCAGAAAACTTTGCCGGTTCGCTTTTTATCATAACTTATGCCGCACCTTTGCGGTGCGGATCAGGCAGCCGCTGACTTCTTGATATACGGCTTACGGACGGAGCCTGTCGCGGTCTCTCGGAAATGCGGTGGCGCGCTTGATATTGTCAAGTCCCAGAATGTTTTCGACAATTCTCTCAAGTCCCAGTCCCATTCCGCCGTGCGGCGGCATGCCATATTTGTGCATGGTGAGGTAGTCCTCAAACTGGTCTATATCCATGCCTCTTTTCTGCATTTTTGCGACCTGCTCGGCATAGTCGTGTATGCGCTGACCGCCGGTGGTGACCTCAAGTCCGTTGAGCAGCATGTCAAAGCTGAGCGTAAATTTAGGATCAGCCGGATCTTCCATAGCATAGAACGGACGCTTGACCGACGGATAATGTGTTACAAACACAATGGGGGCATTATGCTCCTTTAAGAAATATTCGCCCAGCCATTTTTCCTCCTCAGGCGCAAAGTCGGGCTCGAGCAGTGCGCGCTTGCCCTGTTCGCCGGGATGCGCGTCGGCAAAAAGCTGCTTTGCCTCCATGAATTTTATCTTGGGGAAAACGGTCAGCTCAGGCAGTCTCGCATCCTTGCCGAGATACATCTCGAGCTCGGGCGCATACTGCTCGTTGAGTGTTTTGAACATAAATTGGAACATTCTTGCCTCAAGCTCCATAAGATCCTCAAAGGAATTTATAAAGCCCATTTCAAGATCAAGCCCCTGGAACTCGTTTATATGGCGGTTGGTGCTGTACTTTTCTGCACGGAACACCGGACCCACGGTATACACCTTCTGGAACACGCCGACCATTATCTGCTTATACATCTGAGGGCTCTGGTTAAGGAAAGCCTTTTTGCCGAAATAATCGACCTCGAACATATCGGCGCCGCCTTCCGCTCCTGCCTCAACTATCTTAGGCGGAACGAACTCGGTAAAGCCCTCCTGCCTTAAAAATTCGCGGAAGCTGTACATCACGCCGTCGGCTATTTTAAGAATTGCTCTGACCTTGGGATTGCGGAGCGATATCACGCGGTCGTCAAGCAGTGTGTTCAATGTCAGCTTGTCGATCTTGCGGTCGTTGCTTATTTCGATGGGCGGAACCTCGGCTCTGCCGGAGATGCGCTTCATGTCGTCTATGCGGATATCAAATCCGAGACGGCTGCGTTCTTCCTTTATGAGTGTTCCGTCTATTACGACACACTCCTCAACGCTGAAGTCCTTGATATCGGCAGCGGACTTGCCCTCCTCCCAGACGCACTGGAAGGTCATGCGCGCGGTGCGGATTATGACGAACGCAAAGCCGCTCATTTCCTTGATGCGGTGGATGGTACCCTTGACGGTCACCTTGTCGCCGTCATTTATCGTCCCGTCCTTGAATCCGTCAATGATATATGCTATTTCGGTTTTGTCAATGCGCTTTTCGGTGCTTACTGTTTCCATTTACTACACTCCTTTTTATAACTTTCCGAGCTCTGACAGCACGGTTTTGTTTACGGTCTCGGGCTTTGCTTTGCCCCTTGTTTCCTTCATGACCTGACCGACAAAGAAGCCGACGACCTTCTTTTCGCCGTTTTTGAACTGCTCTGCCGCGGCAGGATTTGCGGCTATGACCTTTCTTACCGCTTCTTCAATGGATGCGGTGTCATCAACCTGTAAAAGGTCGTTGTCCTTTATATATTTTTCAATATCAAAATCGCCCTCGGCGAAGAACATCGCCTCAAACACGGTCTTGCCGGTCTGCTTATTTATGCGTCCCGATTTCACCGTGTCGATGAACTGCGCGAATTTTTCCGCTGTCAGCGTTATTTCCTCCGGCTGAACGCCGCGCTCATTCATGAAGTACATAATCTGACTCATTATCCAGAAACGCACCTCTTTTGGATCGCCGCAAAGCTCAGCCGTTTTTTCAAACAGCGACGCCAGATACTTTGAGCCTGCTATAATGGCGGCGTCAGCCTCGGCTATGCCGTACTGGCTCTGATATCTCGCTATTTTTTCGTACGAAAACTCCGGCATATTATCGAGGTATTCCTTTATCGTTTCCTCGGATATCGACACCGGCGGAATGTCCGGCTCGGGGAAGTAGCGGTAATCCTGCGCGTTTTCCTTGGAACGCATTGCGTAGGTCTTGCCCTTGTTGTCGTCCCAGCGCCTTGTTTCCTGCTTTATCCTGCCGCCGTTTTCCAGCACCTCGATCTGACGTGCCGACTCAAAGGCAATGGCGCGTTCAATGGCTTTGAAGGAGTTGATGTTCTTCATTTCGGTTCTTGTACCGAATTCCTGCTCGCCCTTTTTCCTTACAGACAGGTTGACGTCGGCACGCATCGAGCCCTCCTGCATCTTGCAGTCGGAAATACCTAAATATTCAAATGTGGTCTTAAGTTTTTCGAGGTAGGCTATTACCTCCTCAGCCGAGCGGAAGTCCGGCTCGGAAACTATTTCTATAAGCGGTACACCACATCTGTTATAGTCGGGGAAAGTTGCGTCTCCGAAGGCTGAGTGCACCAGCTTTCCGGCATCCTCCTCCATGTGTATCTCATGGATCCTTACAAAGCCGGGCTTTTTACTGCGCGTTATAAAGTCCACCCTGCCGTTTCTTGCAAAGGGCAGATAAAGCTGAGATATCTGATACGCCTTGGGCAGGTCGGGGTAAAAATAGTTTTTACGGTCGAATTTGTTGTATCTTGTTATCTCGCAGCCGAGTGCCAGACCTGCCTTTACGGCATATTCCAGCACCTTTTTATTGAGAACCGGCAGCGTTCCCGGCATACCGGTACAGACCGGGCAGCAGTGTGTGTTTGGCGCTCCGCCGAACTCGGTCGTGCAGGAGCAGAAAATCTTTGTTTTGGTCGCCAGCTCGACGTGAACCTCAAGTCCCATTACTATTTCCCATTCCATGTCACTTCACCTCCGGGAGTCTCTTGTGGAAGTCGGTCAGCTGCTGATAGGCGTATCCGGCATTCAGCACTTTCTGCTCACCCAATGCCGGACCTATTATCTGTGCGCCCACGGGCAGTCCCTTGCCGTCAAAGCCGCAGGGCAGCGACAGACCGGGCAGCCCGGCTATATTGACCGACACCGTGAATATATCAGACAGATACATCTGCAGAGGGTCTGCAAGGCTCTCGCCCAGCTTCGGCGCGGCGGTAGGTGCGGTAGGGCACATTATAAGGTCGTAATTTTTAAATATTTCGTCGAATTTCTGCTTTATGACCGCCTTGACCTTGAGTGCTTTGCGGTAGTATGCGTCGTAGTAGCCGGACGACAGCACGAAGGTGCCGAGAAGTATTCTTTTCTTGACCTCGTCGCCGAAGCCCTCGCTTCTCGTTGCGTTGTAAAGATCGGTCAGTCCGTCATAATTTTCGGCACGGAAGCCGTATTTTACACCGTCAAAGCGCGAAAGGTTGGAGCTTGCCTCGGCGGCGGCTATTATATAATAAGCCGGAATCACATAATCGATAAACGGAAGGCTTATTTCCTCGATTATTGCACCGTTTGCCTCAAGCACCTTTGCGGCATCAAGAACACGGGCTGCGACCTCGCTGTCAAGTCCCTTGTTTTTGAAGCACTCTTTCGGCAGACCTATCTTCATACCCTTGACATTGCCGCTCAGAGCCGCAAGGTAATCGGGGTAAGCAATGTCAAGCGAGGTGCCGTCTGCGGCATCCTTGCCGCATATCGCGTTCATAACGGCGGCGCAGTCGCGGACATCCCTTGCCACCGGACCTATCTGGTCAAGCGACGAGGCGTAAGCGATAAGTCCGAAACGCGAAACGGTACCGTAGGTAGGTTTGAAACCGGTTACTCCGCAGTACGACGCCGGCTGGCGGATGCTTCCGCCCGTATCAGAGCCCAAAGCGCAGACGGCTTCGCCTGCCGCAACTGCGGCAGCGGCACCGCCCGACGATCCGCCCGGCACATGAGCGGTGTTCCACGGGTTTTTAGTCGCGCCGTAATACGATGTCTCGGTAGTGCTGCCCATCGCAAATTCATCCATATTGAGCTTGCCGACCGTAACGGCACCGGCAGCCTCAAGACGTTCTATGACAGTCGCGTTGTAGACCGGAGCAAAATCGCCCAGTATCTTTGAGGCGCAGCTTGTTTTTATGCCCTTTGTGCAGATGTTGTCCTTGATAGAGAAGGGCACGCCGGCAAGAGGAGAGGTGATAGCACCGCTGTCAATTTTTTCCTGCACAGCGGCGGCATCCTCGACTGCTTTTTCCTCGCAAAGCGTTATATAAGCGCCTATTTTGTCGTCCTTATGCTTTGCGGCGGCTATCACAGCCTTTGCGGCTTCGACAGCCGACAGCTCTTTAGCCTTTATAGCCGCGCCCACTTCAAGGGCGGTCATTTTTAAAATATCCATACTGCCGCCCTCCTTATTCCACGGTCTTGGGCACGACCACTGTTTCGTCGGTGTGCTCCGGTGCGTTTTTGAGGATGTCCTCACGCGGATATGACGGCACAACCTCATCCTCGCGCATGACATTGGTGATATTGAAAACGTGGGACAGCGGCTCAACACCGTCTGTATCTATTTGTTTTAGGATCTCCATATAATCCACAATGGCGCCGAGTTCATTTTCCATTTTCGCAGCCGATTGCTCGTCGAGCTTTATTCTCGACAGCTCAGCAACATACTCCACAAGCTCTCTTGTAATCTGCATAAATAAAAACTCCGTTCTGCCGCCGGCTGTAAGATGTCATCGACTGCGGCGCGCCGGTGACCGGTCAAAAGGGAAGACGCTTCATAAAACATAAAAATAAAAAGCCGCCTGTCCCCAGCATCAGGGACGAAAGACGACTTCCGCGGTACCACCCATATTAGCCGGCAACACCGGCTCACTCGGTCGAAAATTAACGCTTTTCAAAACGTGCGGTTCTACTCGCTTTCGCTTTCTTCCGCAGGCTACGGGATGTTTTTCACCAAGGCTCCTCTGCCGCCCTTACACCAAACGGGCTGCTCTCTTATATACCGGAGACACAAGGCTACTCTTCCCATTAACGCCTTTTATTTATGGTATTATATAACGCTTTAGGATTTTTGTCAAGTATTTTTTCACGGCTTTGCAGCGGATAAAAAATCAAATAATAAATTGCTTTAAAACACGATTTAATTTATTGACAGCTTTAAACTAAAATTCGTATACATTCTGAATTAAACCGCAAAAGCAAACCGGATCGGTTGGGAACAATCCAACCGACCCGGTCTTTATGTCACTTAAAAAGCAACATAGGTTTTGATATTCTTGCCGTTAGCCAAGTACAAGATCCTGACCGTCTATCTGATAAATATGAATATAATCAACTATCAGCTTGTTTGACGTTGTCCAATAATCCGCTCCTTCGACCGGCGCGTCCGAATTGTTGGCAAAGCCAACCGCCATGCTCATGGTAAGACTGCAAAATTCGTTAAAAGCGTCGATGTCGTTGTCGCGGTTTGCAGGTACTGTATCACCGTTTATCGAATATTCAAAGAACACATCGCCATCGCAGGTGAATTTGCACTTTTCCTCGGTCCAGTAGAAACCGTAGGTGTGGAATTCATCGTTAAAGGTCTTGCCGGTCTCTGCGTATTTGCGCTTTTGCTGCGAGAAGCCGGAATCAAGAGAGGTGTGACTATAACCGAGATCTGTGCCGACGGAAGTGGGCCAGCGATGCAGGTTGGCTGCTATGACGCCTGCATTGCCGAAGCACTCATTTATATCGACCTCACTACCGTAAGCACCCTCGGGATTCGGAGCAGTGGTCCAGAAAGCGGTCCAGAGTCCGCCGCCGTTCGGCAATATGCTGCTGCTTTCTATATATCCGTAACGATATTTCATTTTGCCTGTAGAGCGCAGCATTCCGCCGTAGTAATACTGGTCGTCATATGCAGCACTTATTATAAGCTTGCCGTCGCTTACGGTAGTGCGTTCAGGTGAGCGGAGGCTGGTCTTTCCGTTATGACCGGGGCTGCTGCCCTGAAGCATGTTTGATTTGCCGTATACGGTCCATATGTTCTCGTTGACCTCAGTGCCGTTGAAGTCCTCAAGCAGAGTAGGCCTGTAGTAATCGCCGCCGTATCCGTCGATCTTCTCGGAATAGTTGCCCGATACATTATCACTTGCAGTGAAATTCTTGTTCGACGGTGCTGTTTCGATCATCTTTGCAAATTCCGAAATGCCCATGGCAAGAGCGTATGTGCTGCCGCCGTTTATGTAGACGTTTGTGCCCACAAAGCGTATCTCGTACTGCTCTGAGGTCAGCGAAGTCTTTGAAATAACGTTGTAGGAGACATCGCCGATCACTATTTCGGAACCGCCGGTGCTGCTGCGTTCGTGTATGCGGCTGCAGTTTCCGCCGGTGACATTCTTGATAACGTTCTGAAGATTTTCTATCTGCATCTGAGCAAGATATGAGAAGTTGTAATCGGGGACTACTATGTTAGGCTTCCTTGTTCCGATGGCTTGTGAGCCGATGCTGATGCTGTTCGACGTGTATGTCTTGGCAGCGGCAGTCTCCTTTATTACAATGTCATCAAAGTAGACGGTTGCGGTGCACGCATCACTTTGGAGCGCATTGTCCTGTGCGAGGAGAAGGAGATACGGATAATCGGTATCGCTGTAGGTGTATGTGAAGGTCAGTGTTGCGGTCTTCCATGTGCCGTTATCTGTCTGCCTTACAGTATGCCTGGTCAGAGAGCTGGTTTTTCCGCCTGTATTGGATATACCGTCCCTGTTCGAGCCGCGCAGCTGTATGGCTACGCCTTTTGAGTTTACGTTCTCTCCCTTATAACGGAAGGTCACTGTATAGGTGCTGCCGGTGGTGAGCAGATAACCGCCCTCAGTGTATCCTGACAGCGGCAGGCATATATTATGATTGTTACCGTTCCCGGCGAGTGACGCCCTTAAAACGTGATTGCTTTCGTTGTCCGGCTCGGTCACTATATCGAACTTTGACATTATCGAACCTATTTTATTGTTGGGGTCGTAGAGATAACCGTTTTCAAAAGTCAGTACCGTAGCGTCATATTTGGCGTACAGTTCCATTGAATCAGCCGGTATTCTTGTGTACGGGATCTTGAACTCGCTGTCGTACCATGCGATGAATTCGGCACCGGCATAGGCCGGGGCAGCGGCGGTAGGCTTGCCGATATACACATGACCTGCATTGCTTACCCTGCCGTTTTCGTTGTATGTAACGTTGTCTGTATATGATCTTAAAATCACATCGGTTCCGGCTGCAAGCTCGGTTATGTAAATGTCGTCCATGTAAAATACAACATCATCGACAACATTCTGTGCCAGCATGATCAGATATTCCTTACCGACTATTTTGTCATCAGTGGTAAAGGTAAAGGCACAATCGGTCCAACTGCCGGTAACAGAAAATGTCTTGGCTCTCAGATAATCGGTCTTGGAGCCGGCTATGCCTATATTTTCCTTTGCGCTTCCTCTCAACTGGAATCCGAGGCTGCTCTGCATTTCCGTTTCGGCTTCAATATAGTATCTGAAGCTGACAACATACTTTTTGCCGGGCTTCATCATAAATCCTTCGGAGGAACCTTCAAAAAGCGACAGGGCAAAATGAGTATTTTGTCCGTTGTTTGTAAGGTCGACCTTTACGCATCTGTTTGTAAGATCGGTGGGATCGGTTGCGTATTTCCATGCAGCTATACCGTTGTTGCCCGGTTTGTTGTATCTGCCTTGCGGATCATACATTCCGCCGTAGCTGAGTTCAAATGCTGTTGTCGAGAATTTAGCATAATAATCGGTCACGTTTTTGGTGGCAACCGTGTACTTGGTAGTATAGGTACTGTCGTACCAGCCGAGGAATGTTATGTCAGCGTCGATAACATCGTAGCGCTTACTGTTAAGTACGGGCAAAGGATCGCCTACCGCAAAGCCTTCATGCTGCGTCATGCCGTTTACATGAAGTCCGGCGTCGATAACAACATCAAACAATTCATAATCCACATTGAGCACGCGGTATTTTGCGGCAACCTCATACCATGAGGTCTCGCCAAGTGCATAATATGTGTATGTGTTGCCGGACTTTACATACATTACTGCACTGAATCTGCGGTCATAGGCATTTTTGCCGCCGGGGGATGATAAACCGGACAGTATCAGCTGATATGTAGTGAAATCGGCGTTCTCAGAATAAACAATATCAGTGTCGCCGCGTCTGTAGCAGACAGCTGATTTTGCAACGTCACTCTTTCCGTTTTCAAGTCTGTACCAGTCGGGATCAAATCCGGTTGACGATGAGGGTGCCGCAATAAATCCTATTTCATCGGCAGACGATTTTGTTTCACCATCGACCGTTGCTCTGAAACGGAGACCGGCGGATCGGTAAGTCTCGCCCTCGCTTTCGGGCAGTTTTTCTGTTCTTATAGAGAATTTGGGAGTCCCTTTGTTGTGATCAGGCACTGCCGAAGGCACATCCTCAATCTCGACCAGCCTTATGTTGTCAAAATAGACCGTTGCGTTGCTCGCACCGAACAGAAAATGTATATCGCTGTCCCAAAATTCCGTGCTGTACGAGTTTATCGCCGACAAAAGCGCCTCATTCGATGTGTCTATTATCATTCCGTAACGCGCCCAGGAATCTGACATCTTGAAGTTTCTGGCTTCGGTCTGTTCACCGTTTATATAGAACTCTATGCCGGCGTTTTTGTTTTCATACCCCGAGAAAAAGTAACGGCAGGAAAGCGTTCCGCTTCCGTTTACGCCGATAAGGGTGTTGATTGTCGTATTGGCGGTTTCTGATTTTGCATCATAATAAATATAATATTTACGGTTGCGCTTGACACCAAAATCTGCAAAGCCCAACCTTGCGTTGGCGCCTGCGACCACCTTCAAAACCTTGCCGTGCTCCGCGTTGCCGTCAACTACAGACGCTCCGGTCACGCCGGAACCGACTATGAAGGCGTCGCTGCCTTCCGGGTCGTCCATGGTGTGCAGGCTGCTTGCGTCATATTCAAATGACGAGACCTGATCCACGGTAATATTGTCAAATGCTGCTGCGGTCACATAGGTAGTGCTGTAGCCCGGACGTATTCCGAGCGCCAGAGGTTCGGTCTGATCGGCGTTGATCTTGAATGTATATGACGCCGTTTTCCATTCGGTATCCTCAGTGAGTGTAGTCGCTGTTTCCCCAAGCACCAGCTCAGCCGGATCAGAGTCTATAAGAGTTGCCCTTGCCGACAGCCAGTAATTTGATATTGAGGCTGCCGTGGGATCGGGAACGAGCCACAGCTCCATGGCTTTACCGGTACCGCTTGTTCCTGCGAGGAACTTATAATCAAACTTAATGCGGTAGGTGTTGCCGGGTATGCAGTGGAAGAGTCCGTCCCTTGCAGCTGCCTTTTCTTCATCGGTACCGTTCTGCGTCACGATCGTGCTTCCGACCGTGCCGTCCTTTCCGATGTAAAAGCTGCCGCCGACGCCCGGAGTGTTCTGAACTCTTAAGGTTCCCTCGGTCGTGTCATAGCGTATGGAAGAAACGCCGCGGTGCATAGGAATTCCGTACGGAGCGGTTCCGTCGAACTGCAGTGAAACGCTGTGCAGATAGGTCGAGACCGTTTTGGCAACGGCATCGCCGGTCGTCTTCCACGCAAATATGGTGAGCACATACGCAATGCAGAGGACAAGGCTGACGATTTTTGTTCTTTTCATCAATTAACCCCCTTTAAATTATATCAAGCGGCTTTCGACGCGAAAACGCTTTTTGCGGGGTTACCGTCCTTCCATTAACGGCACTGATCCCATAAAAAACGCACTACCGCTTAGATCCTATTTTTTCACCGCACTTCACGCAGGTCTCAAGTCCTGCCGCGGTGTTTTCAAAGAACTCTTTGTCAATTTCTGCGGCGTTTTTTTGCAGCAGCATTATAATGGTTGAACCGCCGAATTCAAACCTGCCCTTTTCGTCACCTTTACTGACGTTCCCTCGCGGCGCAGGGTTACATATCCTGCCCACCATCATGGCACCGACCTCCATCTGCACTATGTCGCCAAAGACATCTGAGTGCAGGACGGTGTATTCGCGCGCGTTCTCACGGAATATTTTGTAGCGGTGCATTGCGATCGGCTGCACGGTGTGATACCTTCCGGGAATCCTTACCGTAGCGTCAGGTGTCCCGTCGGCACACCAGACATACCGGTGGTAATTATCGACCGCAAGGCGGAATATCAGCAGGTCACCACCAAGGTATTTGTCTGCAATTTTGTCATCTTTAACCAGTTCAGACAATAAATATTCGACACCTTTTACGGTAAAGACAGAACGGTCAGTTATTCTGTAAGCGCTGAGATTACCGTCACACGGCGACACAAGCGACGACGCCTCCCGGTCGCACGGTCTTGCTTCCGGCTTTACGCGGCGCGTAAAAAAGTCATTGAAAGAGGAAAACTTCCGTTCCTCATAATCGGTCATATCAATACCGCCGGACTTTATAAATCTCTTTATAAAGAGGCAGGAGACTTTGGTGTCAAGAAATTTTCCGGCTATTACCGAGACCGGTCTTGAAACGAGTGGGCGCAGAAGTATACGACCTGCTGCGGTGTTATAAAGAAATCGCAGTGACCGTGAGCAGGTGCCGGTGGCAGGCTTTACAGGTCTCATATCAGCAGAACACCCTGAACTTCAGTAAAAGGAGTATTGTAAGCTCGACAAGACCTATGACTACCATGACTATAAGCCCCTGTGAGTTGGGCTTTTTTATCTTTATACTGCGTGTCACGAACGCAGCAGCAGTTAGCAGAAGAACGCCCAGAAACACAAATTGAAGATATTCCCTGACCGGCGTAAAAGCAAGTAGGAAAAATAACGGCATGATAAGCGATATTGATGTAACAGGAAGACCCTGGTAATTTTTACGCCGCTCGGCGGTTTCCTTCTGACGATCCTCCTCGGTCACATTGAAATAGGCGAGACGGATGAGTGCCGCAAGCACAAACAGGCAGAAAACCGGGACGTAAAGCGGACTTCTCATACCGGAAGCATAGCCTATGCAGCAGGGAAGCACGCCGAAGCACACAAGGTCGCAAAGCGAATCTATTTGTATGCCGA
The DNA here is from genome assembly GCA_900539855.1 of uncultured Oscillospiraceae bacterium. Lineage (GTDB taxonomy): Bacteria > Bacillota > Clostridia > Oscillospirales > Acutalibacteraceae > UMGS172. The sequence goes on along the minus strand of UQDO01000041.1, from coordinate 349 downwards.
AACGTTTTTCCTGATCGGTGCTCTGCGTTCTTGTCCTGGCGACCTTCCCGTCGAAGGCATCAAGCAGACCGCTTATAAGCAAACATACCGTAGCGAGACCGGGATGACCCCTGCCTACAAGAGTAAGGTATATTCCGGTAATACCTGAGCATAATGAAAGATATGTAAGAACAACTGTGTAATTGTAAAAACCGAGCATTATATAAAACCTCGCACTAAGCCTTTTTCGTATTTTCTACAATTATAACACACCTTGCTCCGATTTAAAAGGCTTAATTTCAACAAAAGTCAGGTAAATTCTGCGTTGTAAAGTGATATGACCCATTTTCTTTAAAAAAAGAAGAAAATG
>UQDO01000040.1 GCA_900539855.1 uncultured Oscillospiraceae bacterium | reverse complement strand
TTCATTTTCTTCTTTTTTTAAAGAAAATGGGTCATATCACTTTACAACGCAGAAAATTTTTAAAGCACAAAGAGCAAAAAAAGCTTGACAACGGCAGGCGGATTGTATATAATAATTTTCGCAACAGAAAATACGGACGTTTAGCTCAGCTGGTAGAGCACCCGCTTGACGTGCGGGCGGTCGAGGGTTCGAGTCCCCCAGCGTCCACCAAAAGTCCACCGTAATTTTGATAGAATTACGGTGGACTTTTTTTCTGCGCCCGAAAACCGTCCGGCGCGTCGGCGGACGATTATGCGCGGATATTGACCGAAGAAGACATCACATTACGGCTCTGAGACTGAAATTTTACAAAATTGACTGATTTTTTTCGCAAATTGTATTTACTTAATGCAAATTAAGTGTTATTATTGTGTTATGCGTGAAAACGGCGAACGGGCAGTCCGCCTTTTCGGCATTATGTGAAAATTTCCTTTTATAAAAGCGGATCTGCAATTTTTATAAAGGGAGTAACAATATCAAGGAGGAATTATTCCATGGCAAGAAAAATGAAAACCATGGACGGTAACAACGCCGCTGCTCACGTTTCCTATGCGTTTACTGAAGTGGCAGGCATTTATCCTATCACGCCGTCCAGCCCTATGGCAGACTATGTCGACCAGTGGGCAGCCGCAGGCCAGAAAAACATTTTCGGTACTACGGTAAAGGTTGCGGAAATGCAGTCTGAGGCCGGTGCCGCCGGTACCGTTCACGGCTCGCTTGCCGCAGGTGCGCTGACCACCACCTACACCGCTTCACAGGGTCTTCTTCTTATGATCCCGAACATGTACAAGATCGCCGGTGAGCTGCTTCCCTGCGTGTTCCACGTTTCGGCACGCTGTGTTGCATCACAGGCTCTTAATATATTCGGCGACCATTCCGACGTATATGCATGTCGTCAGACCGGCTTTGCAATGCTTGCAGAGACCAATCCGCAGGAGGTCATGGATCTCGGCGCGGTTGCTCACCTCGCAGCAATAAAGGGCAGGGTTCCGTTCATCAACTTCTTCGACGGCTTCCGTACCTCTCATGAAATACAGAAGATCGAGGTCTGGGACTATGCAGACCTTAAGGAAATGTGCGATATGGACGCTGTCAAGGCGTTCAGAAAGAGAGCGCTTAATCCTGAGCGTCCGGTAATGCGCGGATCACACGAAAACGGCGATATATTCTTCCAGCACCGTGAGGCATGTAATGAATATTACGATAAGCTTCCGGCAGTCGTTGAGGAGTATATGGATAAGGTCAATGCCAAGCTCGGCACCGACTACAAGCTGTTCAACTACTACGGCGCACCCGATGCCGAAAACATAATCATCGCCATGGGCTCTATCTGCGACGTCGCAGAGGAGGTCATCGATTACCTTACCGCCGCAGGCGAGAAGGTCGGTCTTGTCAAGGTACGTCTTTACAGACCGTTCTGTGCCGAAAAGCTGGCTGAAGCCATTCCGGCTACCGTTAAGAACATAGCAGTTCTTGACAGAACAAAGGAGCCCGGTTCTCTCGGCGAGCCGCTGTATCTTGACGTTGTTGCCGCTCTTGCCGCTACCGGCAGAAGCGCAAAGGTCATCGGCGGACGTTACGGACTCGGCTCAAAGGATACTCCTCCTGCAAGCGTGTTTGCAGTATATGACGAGCTTAAAAAGGCAGAGCCGAAGGCTCACTTCACCCTCGGCATCAACGACGATGTCACTCATCTGTCGCTCGAGGAGAAGCCGGCTCCGAATACCGCTGCGGAGGGCACCAAGGAATGTAAGTTCTGGGGTCTCGGCGGCGACGGTACCGTCGGTGCGAATAAGGACTCCATAAAGATCATAGGCGACCATACCGACAAGTATGTTCAGGCATACTTCCAGTATGACTCCAAAAAGACCGGCGGTATCACCATAAGCCACCTGCGCTTTGGCGACAAGCCGATCAAGAGCCCGTACTACATCAACAAGGCTGACTTTGTCGCATGTCATAACCCGTCATACGTTACAAAGGGCTACAAGATGGTCAACGACGTAAAGCCGGGCGGCGTGTTCCTCATCAACTGTCAGTGGACTCCGGAAGAGCTCAACGAGCATATGCCGGCTGACGCAAAGAGATACATAGCAAAGAACAACATTCAGCTTTACACCGTCAACGCTATAGATCTTGCCGCAGAGATCGGTCTCGGCAAGCGTACAAACACCGTTCTTCAGTCTGCCTTCTTCGCACTGTCCAAGGTGCTCCCTGTTGAGGATGCCATCGGATACATGAAGGAAAAGGCTCAGAAGTTCATGAAAAAGGGCAAAGAGATAGTCGAAATGAACGAGAAGGCTATCGATGCCGGCGCTACCGCGTTCGTTAAGATCGACGTTCCGGCTGACTGGGCAGATGCCGTCGACAAGACCGAGAAGGTCGTGGAAGAAGGACCTGCAAAGCTTGTCAAGATGGTTGACGACATAATGAAGCCGGTCGGCAAGATGGACGGAGACAGCCTGCCTGTTTCGGCGTTTGTCGATCATGCAGACGGTACATTTGAACTTGGCGCATCCGCCTTTGAGAAGCGCGGTGTTGCCGTTATGGTACCTGAGTGGAATCCTGACACCTGCGCAAAATGTAACAAGTGTGCCTTTGTGTGTCCGCATGCCACCATCCGTCCGTTCGCTATGAACGCCGACGAGGTCGCAGCCGCACCTGCCAATATGAAGAAGGCTCCGAAGCCGGTCGTCAAGACCGATTATACATACACCCTTGCAGTTTCCCCGATGGATTGTATGGGATGCGGCGTGTGTATCGGCGTTTGCCCGACTGCTTCGCTCAAGATGGTATCACGCGAATCTCAGGAGGCAGAGCAGGCAGTATTCGATTACTGCGTAGAGCATGTCACCGAGAAGGAAGGCGTTTCGAGCGCTGCCAACGTGATCAGCTCACAGTACAAGAAACCGCTGCTTGAGTTCTCAGGCTCATGCGCTGGCTGCGCCGAGACCTCTTATGCACGTCTTATAACCCAGCTCTTCGGTGACAGAATGTACATTTCCAATGCTACAGGCTGTTCGTCGATATGGGGCGGTCCTGCCGCAACATCACCGTACACCACCGATAAGAACGGTCACGGTCCGGCATGGGCAAACTCGCTGTTTGAGGACAACGCCGAGCACGGCTACGGAATGTATCTCGGACAGAAGGCTATCCGCAACCGTCTTATAGACGAGGTCAAAGAGATACTTGACGCCGACGCTGCTTCTACCGAGCTTAAGGCAGCAGCAAAGGATTACCTTGACACGGTAGACGACGGCGAGAAGAACGCAGCCGCCACCAAGGCTCTTGTCGCAGAGCTCGAGAAGGTCGCCGACAAGTGCGATCACTGCAAGGATATCTATGAAAACAGAGAATACCTCTCCAAGAAATCGATATGGATATTCGGCGGAGACGGCTGGGCATACGATATTGGCTTCGGCGGTGTTGACCATGTTCTGGCTTCCGGCGAGGATGTCAATATAATGGTATTCGATACCGAGGTCTACTCCAACACCGGCGGTCAGGCTTCGAAGGCTTCGCAGATCGGTCAGGTCGCACAGTTTGCGGCTGCCGGTAAGGCGATCGCCAAGAAGAGCCTTGCCGAGATAGCGATGTCTTACGGCTACATCTATGTGGCACAGATCGCTATGGGCGCCGACCAGAATCAGACCCTTAAGGCTCTGAAAGAGGCTGAGGCTTATCACGGTCCGTCAATAGTTATCGCATACTCACCCTGCGAGATGCACAGCATCAAGGGCGGTATGGTCAACTGCCAGAAGGAAATGAAGAAGGCTGTTGACTGCGGCTACTGGAATATGTTCCGCTTCAACCCGGCTCTTAAGGCGGAAGGCAAGAATCCGTTCACTATCGATTCCAAGCCTGCCACTGCGGATTACAAGGAGTTCATACTCGGTGAGGCACGTTACTCATCGCTGACCCGTTCGTTCCCCGAGCGTGCCAAGGAGCTCTTTGACAAGGCTGAACAGAACGCAAAGGCTGCAAGAACACATCTCGAAAAGTTAGAGCAGCTTTACAGCGAAGAAAAGTAATAATCAAAATGCTCTGAAAAAGCGGAAGAAGACCGGAGGTTTTCTTCCGCTTTGTTTAGGCTGGCAAGAGTCGAACACCGTGCGGTTTCGCTCGCCGCCTTTGGTACAGCAGCTTTGCGCTTATTACCCGTAGGCGTCAGCCTTACGGGCTATCTCACGCTTCGCTGCCTAAAAAATTTATCGGTATAAACAAGCAAATAAAATAACGGCTGGCGCTGTGTCCTGCCCTACGATGTGCAAAGAGGTATTTATGTTTATTATCGAACATCCTTAAAATTTGAATTTTCAATTCCGGCTATCATCATCCTAAAACTGCGGTGATATCAAGGGTGATTTTTGAATTTAAAAGAAAAAGAAAAAGAAAAAGGTCATCCTGCGGTGGATGACCTTTTTCTTCCTCTTTGAGGGATTGTTTTGAGGAGGGTAGAGCATTGTTCAAGCAAGGGGTGCGGCTCCCCTGTCCACTTGAACTGTCTATATTATAATGCAGCCGCCTTTTGGATGTGTGGATTTTTTGTGAACTGTCGTTTAATATTTAGCACGTTATTTATTAATAAAGAATAAATTGACCGCCAAGTGGCAATTATACATTTGAAAACATAAGACAAAGGGAGAGGCAAAAGTGGAAAAGAAGAATAAACGGGGTACGGGAGTCATAAGATTTCTTAACGGAAAAGGCTTTTATATCGTTATATGCATTTGCTTTATAGCGGTCGGCGTCGCCGCATGGAGCGGCGTTGAGAGCTTCAAAAACAAGGCCAAAAGGGATGGCACGGCAAGCCTGCCGCCGGTAGTGTCAAGCCAAAATACCGATGTCGCAAAGGCGCCGTCCGAAACAGACGACAGCAGTGCGAAAACGGAGCAGGGAACTGAGTCAAAACCGTCAAAACCGCAGAAAAGCGATAACACGTCGTCGGCAAAAAGCGAGCCGAAAAACGCTGAGGAAGCTGCGAGTCCGGCGGCAACCTACTTTATTAGTCCCGTGCTCGGAAACATAATAAAGGGATATTCGGACAGTGAACTTCAGTATTCAATGACCTACCGCGATATGCGCCTGCACAAAGGCGTCGATATTGCCGCCGATGTCGGCACACCGGTCACGGCTGCCGGCGACGGCACCGTAATAGCGGTCTATAAGGACGTTTTTGAGGGCAGTGTTGTGGAGATAGACCACGGAAATAAGATAATAGTCCGCTACTGCGGATTAAATTCGGCACCATGCGTCAAGGAGGGCGACCGGGTCGACTCGTCAACGCAGATCGGTACCATCGACAATATTCCGGGGGAGTCGGTAGAGGAGCATCACCTGCATGTCGAATTTATAAAGGACGGCAAATTCGTTTCTCCCGAGGACTATATACAATAAAAATACCTGCCCTCTACGGACCTTTGTCAGGGCAGCAAAAAGCCGAAAGCAGTATTGCTTTCGGCTTTTTGCTGTGCTATAATAAAACAGACAAAAATGAGAGGGTGAGCCAAATGGGCGAAATACTGAATTGCAAGGACGGCAGACTGTATCTTAATGACAACCCATTTTATCTTGTTTCGGGCGATATGCATTATTTCAGGGTGCATCCGTCGCAGTGGTCAGAGCGGTTGAGACTTATGCGTGATTTCGGACTGACCGCCGTCCAGACCTATTGCCCGTGGAACCTGCATGAGCCGAAACGGGGAGAGTTTGACTTTTCGGGGCTTCTGGATCTCGGAAAATTTCTTGACACCGCACAAAAGACTGGTCTCAAGGTGCTTTTGCGTCCGGCACCCTACATATGCTCGGAATGGGACTTCGGCGGTCTTCCGGCATGGCTGCTTTACGATAATATCCCGGTAAGAACGCACGATCCGAGATATTTAGAGGTTGTGGATGAATACTATCGCGAGATATGTAAGGTGATAGTGCCGCGGCTGTCGACAAACGGCGGACCGGTCATAGCGGTGGCTTTGGAGAACGAATACGGCGGCGCCGCCCTGGACCGGGAATACCTTGTAGCGCTGCGCGATATGCTGTGCAAATACGGCATAGATGTGCCGCTTTATACGACCGACGGACTTAATATAACAATGCTCCATTGCGGAACGATCGACGGCGTTATAATGCGCGGCATCAATTTCAGATCGACGCCTGGTCTGCCTACCCGCGCAAAAGAGCTTCACCAAAGCGAAAATCCCGGGATGCCGTTTTTTATAGGCGAGCTGTGGGACGGACGCTCGATGCACTGGGGAGAACCGTTTAAATACCGTGACCCGAATGAAACGGCGGTTGCCTTTAAGGAAGCGCTGGAGGCAGGGGCATATGTCAATTTCTACATGTTCTCGGGCGGTACCAATTTCGGCTTCATGAGCGGTGCCAACTACGGAAGATCGTACTCTCCGCGTCCTGACACACCGGTCCGTTATATACCCATTACAACCTCATACGACTGCTCGTCCCCGATAAGCGAATACGGTGAGCCGACCGAAGAATACTACATGTGCCGTGATGTGCTCGATGAATTTACGGGTCGCGCAAAGCGTACCGACAGGGTGGAATATGAAGCGCAGAAAATCGGCAGGGTGGAGCTGTGCGAGGCGGCATATCTTTTCGATAACCTTGACGTTTTAGCTGCCGCGAAACGCGAATATGTGCATCCGCTTACCATGGAGGACATGCGGCAGGATTACGGCTTTATAATGTACAGAAAGCAGATACCCTTTTTAGGAACCGACGCACCGCAAAGGGTTGGACTTTTCGAAGTTCGTGACCGTGCGACGGTGTATGCCGACGGCAAATATATAGGTCATGTGATGCGTGACCGCGTCGGCGATGATATTAAGATAAGCGTTCCCGAAAACGGAACAGTGCTTTGCGTTCTGGCTGAAAATGTTGCGAGGCTGAATAACGGTAAAATGCCGTGGTTTGAGCGCAAGGGCATAACGCAGCACATAGACGTCGGCTGTCTTGCAATGATAGGCTGGGAGACGATATCCTTACCTCTTAATGACATAAGCCGTCTGCACTATAAGGCGACAGACGGAGTGGTCGGACAGGATCTGCCGGTCTTTATGAAGGGCAGATTTGATGCCGCGGCAGGTGTCGACACCTTTGTTCACATGGAGGGCTTTACAAAGGGCTGTGTCTGGATAAACGGCTTCAACATCGGACGGTACTGGAATGTAGGACCGCAGATGACCCTTTATGTTCCCGGCGCGCTTCTGAAAGACAGCAAAAACACGATCGAGATATTCGACGTTGAGCCTAAGGGCAAAACATATGTCGAACTGATCGACCGGCATCTGCTCGAAATGGATTGATAGTTTAAGGACGGTCATAATACGACCGTCCTTATTTTTATCTCTGTCCGGTGTACTGCCATGTGTTTTGCACATAATAAAAATATAGAAAATTATCAAAACAAATGTTTGACTTTTTTGTCCGGAATTATTTACTTTATAAAAATAATGTGGTACAATGATGTGGTATGTTGGAAAGATCGGTGGGGATCATTATGGATAAATTTGTGCTTCATTCGGAATATAAACCGACCGGCGATCAGCCCGAGGCGATAGATAAGCTTACAAAGGGTGTGCTTGCAGGCGATAAGGAGCAGGTGCTGCTCGGCGTCACCGGTTCGGGCAAGACCTTTACAATGGCGAATATAATAGCCAACGTAAATAAGCCGACTTTAGTGCTGGCACACAACAAGACCCTTGCCGCACAGCTGTGTTCGGAGTTCAGGGAATTCTTTCCCAAGAATGCGGTGGAGTATTTTGTTTCCTATTACGACTATTATCAGCCTGAGGCGTATATCCCCGGCACCGACACATATATAGAAAAGGACTCGGCTATCAACGACGAAATAGACAAGCTGCGCCATTCGGCGACCTGCTCGCTGTCGGAACGCAATGACGTTATAATCGTCGCCAGCGTGTCCTGCATATACAGCCTCGGTAACCCCATTGATTACCGCAACATGATAATATCTTTGAGACCCGGCATGGAAAAATCAAGGGACGATCTTATAAGAAAACTGGTCGACCTGCAGTACGAACGCAACGATGTTGGCTTTGCGCGAAATAAATTCAGGGTCAGGGGCGACGTTGTCGAGGTTTTCCCGGCATATTCGGGCGACACTGCCGTAAGGATAGAGTTTTTCGGCGACGAGATCGACAGGCTGTGTGAGATAAATCCGCTGACCGGCGAGGTCAAGACTACCTTAGGACATGTGGGTATATATCCTGCCACGCATTATATAGTGCCAGAGGACGAGCGCGAGGCTGCCCTTAACGACATTTTGGAGGAAATGGAGGAGCAGGTAAAGTTCTTTGAACAGAACGGCAAGCTCATTGAGGCTCAGCGCATAAGGCAGCGCACAGAATACGATGTTGAGATGCTGCGCGAAATAGGTACATGCAAGGGTGTTGAAAACTATTCGCGCGTACTGTCGCGCCGTGCTCCCGGCAGCACACCCTTTACACTTCTTGATTATTTCCCGAAGGACTTCCTTATGTTTGTCGATGAGTCGCATGTCACGCTGCCGCAGGTAAGGGGAATGTACGGCGGCGACCGTATGAGAAAGCAGAACCTTATAGATTTCGGCTTCAGACTGCCGTCGGCATACGATAACCGTCCGCTTACCTTCGATGAATTCTATTCGCATGTCAATCAGGCGATATATGTTTCGGCTACTCCGGGCGACTTTGAAAGGCAGCATGCCGTGAGCCTGGCTGAGCAGGTCATAAGACCGACCGGACTGCTCGATCCTATGATCACGGTCAAGCCGACCGACGGGCAGATAGACGATCTTGTCTCGGAAATTAATATAAGAACGGCGAAAGATCAGCGCGTGCTGGTCACCACGCTTACCAAGAAAATGGCTGAGGATCTTACCGAATACCTTGACACTATGGGCATTAAGGTAAAGTACATGCACTTTGACGTCGAGACCATCGAGCGCATGAAGCTGATAAGGGAGCTGCGGCTCGGAGAATACGATGTGCTTGTCGGTATAAACCTTTTAAGAGAGGGTCTGGATATACCGGAGGTGTCGCTGGTGGCGATACTTGATGCCGACAAGGAGGGCTTCCTGCGCTCCGAAACGTCGCTGATACAGACGGTGGGCCGTGCCGCAAGAAACGCCGAGGGCGAAGTAATAATGTACGCCGACAGCGTTACGCCGTCAATGGAGCGCGCCATAACCGAGACCGAGCGCCGCCGCTCTATACAGTCGGAATACAACCGTCTGCACGGCATAACGCCGAAGACCATAGTCAAGGATATCCGCGACGTTATAGAAATAACACCCAAGCAGGAGCTGAAAAATGAGTGGAAGCGCATGTCGGCTGCCGAGCGCGCGGGGATGATAAAGAGACTGACCGTAGAGATGAAGCAGGCTGCAAAGCTGCTTGATTTCGAACAGGCGGCAATGCTCCGCGACCGCATAGCCGAGATAAAAGGAGAAAAGAAATGACCGACAAAATATCAATACGGGGTGCAAGGGAGCACAACCTCAAAAATATAAATGTTGATATACCGAGGGACAAGCTGGTAGTGCTTACCGGACTGTCCGGTTCGGGCAAATCGTCGCTTGCGTTTGACACCTTGTATGCCGAGGGACAGAGAAGATATGTCGAGTCGCTGTCGTCGTACGCGCGTCAGTTTTTAGGTCAGATGGAAAAACCGGACGTTGACAGCATAGACGGACTGTCGCCGGCGATATCTATAGATCAGAAGACCACGTCAAAAAATCCGCGTTCGACTGTCGGCACCGTGACCGAGATATACGATTATCTGCGTCTGCTCTACGCGCATATCGGCATACCGCACTGCCCGGTCTGCGGCAGGGAGATAGTAAGACAGTCGGTCGATCAGATAGTTGACCGCATAATGGAATACGGTGAGGGCGAAAAGCTCATTATACTGTCGCCGGTAATTCGCGCAAAAAAGGGCGAGCACCAAAAGCTCATAGAAAAGATACGCAAGGACGGCTTTGTAAGGCTTCGCGTTGACGGCGAGATACGGGATATATCGGAAGAAATAAAGCTTGAAAAGACCAAAAAGCATACCATAGAGACAGTTGTTGACCGCTTGGTGATAAAGGAAGGCATAGCAAAGCGTCTTACCGACAGTATCGAGACCGCGCTCAAGCTGTCGGGCGGCATCGTGACCGCCCTGCTGTCGGACGGCAGTGAGCAGACCTTTTCCGAAAACTACGCCTGCCCCGAGCACGGAGTGAGTGTGCCGGAGCTTGCACCGAGAATGTTTTCCTTCAACAGCCCGTTCGGTGCCTGTCCGACCTGTACGGGACTTGGAATATTCATGAAGGTAAATCCGCTGCTTGTTGTGCCGGACGAGTCAAAGTCGCTTGCCGAAGGATGCATACGCGCCAGCGGCTGGGGCACCTCAGGCTGGGGTGCAAAAGAGCAGGGTACCATGGCTCTGATGTATTTCAAGGGGCTTGCGGACCACTACGGCTTTGATATAAACACACCGTTTGGAAAGCTGCCGGAAAATATAAAAAACATCATATTCTACGGGACCGACGGCGAAAAAATAGAATTCACGAAAAGCCCCGAGTGGGGCGGCGGCACATATTCCGCGCCGTTTGAGGGCGTTATAAACAACCTTGAGCGCCGCTACAAGGAAACGAGCAGCGACTATTCAAGAAACGAGATAGAGGCGCTCATGACCGAGTGTCCGTGTCCCGACTGCCACGGTGCGAGGCTGAAGCCGGAGATACTTTCGGTCACGGTGGGCGGCAAAAATATCAAGCAGGTCTGCGACATGCAGGTGGTTGATTCGCTGAAATTCTTCTATGGAATAGATCTTTCAAAAAGAGACCACAAAATAGCCGATCCGATAATAAAAGAGATACATTCAAGGCTCAACTTCCTTGTAAGCGTGGGTCTTGATTACCTCAGCCTTTCGCGCTCGTCCGGCACGCTGTCGGGCGGTGAGAGCCAGCGAATAAGGCTTGCGACGCAGATAGGCTCATCGCTCATGGGCGTTCTTTATATTCTTGACGAGCCGAGCATAGGACTTCATCAGCGCGACAACGAGCGGCTGCTCGGAACGCTCAAAAGCCTGCGCGATCTCGGAAACACCGTGGTGGTCGTGGAGCACGACGAGGACACCATGCGCGAAGCCGATTATATAGTGGATATAGGACCGGGCGCCGGAATACACGGCGGAGAGGTTGTTGCGGCAGGTACTCCTGCCGAGGTCGCGGCGTGCACCTCGTCTGTGACAGGCGACTATCTTTCGGGACGAAAGAAGATCGAGGTGCCCAAAAAGCGGCGTGAGGGCAACGGAAAGTTCCTAAAAGTGCTGGGCGCCGCCGAAAACAATCTTAAAAATATAGACGTCGAAATACCGCTCGGGAAAATGGTCTGCGTGACCGGCGTTTCGGGGTCGGGCAAATCATCGCTTGTGAACAGCGTCATTTATGAGCGCCTTGCCTGCGAACTCAACGGCGCAAAGCGCATCTGGGGCAGGCAGAAGGGCATTGAGGGACTTGAAAATCTTGACAAGGTAATTGAAATAGACCAGTCTCCGATAGGCAGAACGCCGAGGTCTAATCCAGCGACCTATACCGGCGTGTTCGGCGACATACGCGAGCTGTTCGCCGCAACGCGTGAGGCAAAATCGCGCGGATATTCGGCGGGGCGCTTCTCCTTCAACGTCCGCGGCGGTCGCTGCGAGGCGTGCGAGGGCGACGGCATAATCAAAATAGAAATGCATTTTCTGCCCGATATATACGTTCCCTGCGAGGTCTGCAAGGGCAGCCGGTATAACCGCGAGACCCTTGAGGTCAAGTACCGTGACAAGAGCATTTACGATGTGCTTGAAATGACGGTTGAGGAGGGCATGTATTTCTTTGAAAGCCACCCAAAGATAGCAAGAAAGCTTAGAACGCTTTACGACGTAGGTCTCGGCTATGTGAAGCTCGGTCAGCCTGCAACCACCCTTTCTGGCGGCGAGGCGCAGCGCGTCAAGCTTGCAACCGAGCTTTCAAAAAGACCGACCGGAAGGACAATCTATATACTTGACGAGCCGACCACCGGACTTCATACCGACGATGTCAACAGGCTGATAGATGTGCTCAACCGGCTTGTTGACGCCGGAAACAGCATGATAATAATTGAACACAACCTTGACGTCATAAAATGCGCCGACTATATCATAGATTTGGGCCCCGAGGGCGGAGCAGGCGGCGGAAATGTAGTAGCCACCGGTACGCCGGAGGATATTGCAAGGTGCGAAAGGTCGTATACAGGAAGATTTTTGAAAAAGATGCTGTAAGTCGGATCAGGTGCCGGCTATGAGCAGACGAGGAAAATTGGGGTCGCGGTGCCGCAGAGCACCGCGCCGTCTTTTTGCGGTGTCGGCAAAAAACGCACTGAGGTATGAATATATAGGCAAGTGCAACACAATGTTTACAAAGTATTAATCCATTTTGAAACCGCCTTATGTAAAATAAATTAAAAGGCGGCGATAAGGTGTTCGGATATGTGACGGTGTGGAAGCCGGAAATGAAGGTAAAAGAGTTCGAGGTGTACAATGCGGTCTACTGCGGCCTTTGCCGCGAAATGGGGCGGCGGTACGGCGCACTTTCAAAATTCTGCTTAAGCTACGACCTTACATTTATTTCGCTTCTGTCGATTGGCATGTCGGGCGGCTTCGAGGGTGCAGAGCAGCGCCGGTGCAGGGTGAACCCTTTGAAAAAATGCACCTTTTGCAAAAACGACGGCAGATACCAGCGCCTTGCAGCCGCGGCAGGAGTCGCGCTGACCGACGCAAAATTAAGCGACAACATCGAAGACAGCGGCTTTTTCGGCAGGCTCTTATTTAGATTTCTGCGCCTTTTCACCGCGCGGTGGAGCAAAAAAGCCTACCGTGATGTGCCGGAACTTAAGTGCATAATCGAGGATTATCTGACTGCCCAGCGTTCTGCCGAGAACGACCCCGATTGCTCTCTTGACAAAGCGGCAGAGCCGACCGCGAAGGCAATAGCCGCAATAGCCGCGCTTGTGACCGACGATAAAAGATACAAAAGCGTGCTGTCAAGGGCAGGATATTGCCTCGGAAAATGGATATACCTTTGCGATGTTGCGGACGATATAGAAAAGGATATCAAAAAGGGCAATTTCAATCCGATAAAGGCTGAAGCCGAAAGGTCTGAAGCCCCTAAAAAATACGCCGAAGAACGATTGCAGCCGGTCATGAACATGGCGGCGGACGAGTGCAGAAATTATTTTTCGCTGCCGGATCTCGGCGTAATGCGGCCGATGGTGGACAACATATTGAATGACGGTCTGTGGCACCGTCAGCAAAAGATATTTAAAGAGGAGTAAACAGATGAAAGACCCTTACGCAGTGCTCGGTGTTGACCGCAATGCTACCGACGAACAGATAAAAGCGGCGTACCGCGAAATGGCAAGGAAGTACCACCCCGACAATTTCGGCAGCGATCCCACCGCCGCCGAGCTTGCTAATGAAAAGATGCAGGAAATAAACGAGGCGTACGACAAGATAATAAGCAGCAGAAGGTTCGGGAAAACCGACAACAAGCGCTATAATCAGAGCAACAACTGGGGTGCCGGAAACGAGACCGCAGGCTCTGATTTCAACGATGTCAGAAGTCTTATAAATGCCGGCAGATTTGAGGATGCTCAGGAGATACTTGACGGTGTGCCGCCCGAAAACCGTACCGCCGAATGGTACTTTTTAAACGGCTGCGTGCTCTACCGCCGCGGCTGGTTCGACGCTGCGTATACGAGCATGGCAAACGCTTGCCGCATGGATCCGTCAAATGCGGAATACCGCGCGGCGTTCAGCCAGATGCAGCACAGCCGCAATGGGTATGCGTCCTACCGTGGCAACGGCGGCGGTGCCGAATGTACCGTCTGCGATATTTGCGCCGGACTTATGTGTGCAGACATGTGCTGCCGTTGTATGTGACATGAAAAACACCGCGAAGATCACCTGCACGGGCGTTATATCGGCGCTCGCGGTTGTACTTATGCTCGGCACGAATATACCGGTAATGCTTTATACCGTGCCGGCTATAGCAGGAATACTGTTCATGATACCGGCGATAGAGCTGGGCGCAGGCTGGGCGTTCCTGTGCTACGGCGTTACAGCCGTGCTGTCGCTCATTCTGCCGACCGACCGTGAAGCACTCGTCTTTTATATAGCCATTTTAGGGTATTATCCGATACTGAAAATGCTTATTGAGCGGATGGGCAAAAAAATACCGGAATATGTTATAAAATTTGCGCTGTTCAACATTGCGGTCATAGCCGCATATGAGTTCACGGTAAGGCTGTTAGGTGTCGAGGCGATAGATTCGCAGATGCTCGGCGCCGCCGTGGCAAAGGCGCTCTTCCTCGCTGCCGCAAACGCTGCGTTTCTTATATACGACATCTGTCTTACAAGGATGACAGCGCTGTATTTTGTAAAGCTTCGAAAGCATGTCAGAAAAGCGCTCGGTATGAAGGGAAAATATTAAAGGCAAAACGGATCGCGCAAATATTGCTTAATAAAACACTTGACAAATGCACAAAACATGGTATACTAATGTTTGCCGACGCTTGCATTTATGCGTTTAAGCCCGGCAGACATGGTATCCTGTTTTATTTGCGAAATAAGTTTTGAAGTAAGATTTATCTGAAGATTCAAGACTTCGCCTCGGTTTGTCCTCGCCGTGTAAAATTTAGAGGACGCTAAAAATGTGAAGCGTACTTCTTCACTTTTACTTATTACTTTATTTGCGGGTATGGCGGAATTGGCAGACGCGCTAGATTCAGGTTCTAGTCGGGGCAACTCGGTGGAGGTTCAAGTCCTCTTACCCGCACCACAAAATACGGTAGTCCATGATACTATGGACTACCGTGTTTTTTTATTTTTCTGTTGAAGAAGTCCTTATATCAGGCAGTTTTCCGAGTGTTGGGGTGCAGAAGTCCTCAATGCTCGGATTTTTCTGTTTTACCGAAGGTGAGCTGCTGGTTTTTGCTTTGCACCCCCTTATGGAAAGAATCAAAAATCAGATAGAAATATCAATATATTGCCGAGAACAGTCAAATTTTTTCTTTGACACATGCTTACTGCATAGCAAGCATCGAACAGTCTGTTTCTGTAACAGGGTAATATGCACTAAGCCCGACAGCAGTGTGGTCAAATCTTTGCCTGAAAGATGCGGCGCACACGGTATATAACAATATTGTTATATTAAAAGCAAGAATATTATATTGCCATGGTTAAAAGGCTGTGATAACATGTAAATAGCACAAGAAGGGAGAATGCTTATGAGATATTATGAGAATATCGCCAAAACGAGCGAAAACAGACTGCCGCAGCGATGCTACTACATCCCGGAAAACGACGGGGCGTATACTCTGCTGAACGGTCAATGGCGTTTTCATTACTATGAAAGGGATGTGGATGTTGAAGAAAACATCACAAAGTGGGATACCATCCCCGTGCCGTCATGCTGGCAGTCACTGGGATATGAAAATCCCAACTACAGTAATGTTGAGTACCCGTATCCCGTAGATCCGCCGTATGTTCCGGACGAAAATCCGTGCGGTGTATACGAGCGCGAATTCACTGTGGAAAATACAGACAACAGAACATATTTTGTGTTTGAAGGCGTAGCTTCATCGGCAAAGCTGATGATAAACGGCAAATATGTCGGCTTTACTATGGGCAATCATCTTCAATCGGAATTTGATATAACAGACTTTGTTGAAAAAGGTGAAAATACCGTTCGAGTATATGTTCTCAAGTGGACTCTCGGCAGCTATCTTGAGGATCAGGATTTCTTCCGTTTTAACGGTATATTCCGCGATGTTTATATTCTTTCAAGGCCTCAGGGACATATTGTTGATATTGATATACATACTGAAAATAATGCGGATATAATTGCAAAATTCGATGGCAGTGCAGAGGTCGAACTTTACGACCAGGAAAAGCTCATTGATAAAAAACAGGCAGACGGATGCGTTAGCTTCCATATTGATAACGCCGTGCTTTGGAATGCGGAAAAACCGTATCTGTACAAGCTGAAATTTATACGTAACGGTGAAATTATAAGTTGTCGGGTCGGATTCAGAACGATTTCCATATCAGATAAGTACGAGCTGCTTATAAACGATACTCCGGTTAAAATTCAGGGTGTAAACCATCATGACACACATCCGAAAAACGGCTGGACAATGACAAATGAAGAGATTCGCCATGATCTTGAGCAGATGAAAAAGCTGAACATTAACGCAATTCGCACATCACACTATCCGCCGACTCCGTATTTTCTTGATTTGTGTGATGAGATGGGCTTTTATGTAACGCTTGAAACCGATCTTGAAACACATGGCTTTGTTTGCAGATACGGTAATGAAAAGGTCCGCTGCGGTTTTGATGTCGAGTCGATGGACTGGCTGTGCAATAAGCCCGAATGGAAGCAGGAATATGTTGAGCGCATGCAGCGTGCTGTCGAGCGCGATAAGAACCACGCCTGTATATTTATGTGGTCAACCGGTAATGAAAGCGGTTACGGTCCCAACCATAGGGCTATGATTAAGTGGACAAGAGAGCGTGACAATACGAGACTTATTCAATGCGAGGACGCTTCACGCAAGGCCTCCAACAAATCTCATCCCGAACTTTATAACGAGAGATATGATGCGGATATTTATTCCCGAATGTATCTTTCGGTGGAATCTTGCCGTGAGTACTGTGAAAACGCAGAGCGCAAGCAGCCGTTGTATTTGTGCGAGTACGCACATGCAATGGGCAACGGTCCGGGCGATATTTACGATTATTGGGAACTTGTCGATGAGCAGCCGAAATTCATGGGTGGTTGTGTTTGGGAATGGGCAGACCATACCTTCATTGACGGCGGCGTGCCCAAGTACGGCGGCGACTATCCGACAGAGCTTGTTCACATGGATAACTTCTGCTGTGATGGTATGGTCATGTGTGACCGTTCGTTTAAAGCCGGTTCATATGAAGTAAAAACGGCATATCAGCCGATTCGTATGTATCTTGAAGACGGCAAGATCCGTATATGGAACAGAATGTCATTTACGAATCTCAACGAATATACATTAAAGCTGAGCGTAGAATGTGACGGAGAAACACTTGCCGAAAACAATATGACTTTAGATGTTGAGCCTAAAGCAAATGCATTTTTAGATATTCCGGACTGTATTCCCGATACCTGCAAATACGGCTGCTATATAACCGTGCGTCTGTATGATTCCACGGGCTACGAGGTTGCCGTATGTCAGTCGGATCTCGATGTTGAAACAGAAAAAATCGGACATATTTCAACACTTGCCAGGCTTTCGGACGACGGTAAATTCATTACCGCAACCGGAGACGGTTTTGAGTATAAAGTGGAAAAGCTTTACGGTACAATTGTTTCGATTAAGATCGACGGGGTTGAAAAGCTTGCTTCGCCCATGATGCTCACATGCTACAGAGCACCTATTGACAATGAGCGCCATGCTAAGAAAAAATGGATTCGTAATGAGTTCAACTACGGCGAAAATCTTGACGCTGTGTTTAACAAAATCTATTCCTGTGAAATCATTAACGGCAGCATAGTTTCCAAAGGCTCGCTTGCAGGTGTGGCGAGAAAACCGTTTATGTACTTTGAGACTGTTGTTACGGTCGGCAGCGACGGCAGAATTGAATTTACCGTAAACGCTCATCCGCGCGAAGGATGCGTATGGCTTCCGAGATTCGGTTATGAATTTGCGCTTTGCGAGGATAATGCGAAATTCAGCTTTTTCGGCAAAGGTCCCGGTGAGAACTACTGTGATCTAAACAGATATTCGACCTACGGCATGTGGCATTCGGATGCTGCAAGCGAGTATTTTGCATACATTATGCCTCAGGAGCACGGAAATCATTTCGGTGTACGTTATCTGGAATTTGACAACGGTATGAAATTTGTTGCGGATAATCCGTTTGAGTGTAACATATCAAAGTATTCAAGCGCCGCTATAGGTAAAGCCAGTCACATTGACGAAGTTGTTTCTGACGGTAATACCCATGTTCGTATTGATTATAAGAACAGCGGAATCGGCTCGCATTCATGCGGACCTGAGCTGCTTGAAAAATACCGTTTGAATGACACTGAAATCTTATTTAAATTCAGCATAAGGCTGTAAGTCTTAAAGCCCTGCGTACACTAATGCGCAGGGCTTTTAATCCTCGTGTCGGCTGTCCGGTTCCGCCCGGAGGCACCACTAAGACGGAAACCTTTCGTTTTTGTCTTTTTTATATGGTATATATGTACCTGAATCCGGGACATTAGAGCAGCCGGAGGTGCATCACACCGGCAGTGTAGGGGTCGGGGATCCGGGTCCCCGGCGGCCACCGAACAGTACGAATCCGGATTTGTTACTTTTTACCGAGCGGCTGTGATTTTATGCTGAATGAAAAAGCTGAAACGTATTTATTATAATATTTTCAGGACAAAAGATCCTGTGTTTTGCGGTCAGCCGTGCGTTGGCGCAAGCCCACGGCTTTTACCGGCTGATATTAAGCCCCCCGATCCCGGTGTGTCCGCGCACATCTTATTACTCTGCCGGGTGCTTTTGCGATTTTTTCTTATCAAGAGCTGCACGAACGCTGCCGGATATTGCCGAAATAATAAGTATCGAATTGCCTGCCGTGCTTGAAATATTGTTTGAAAGTAATGCATATACAAGCCAGAGCGCCTGTGCCACAAATCCTATGGACCTGATATATTTCGGATCTTTTTGATAAAATGCTATTACTGCCAAAAGGCTGCCAAGCGTCGGAAAAACAGCCGCAGCTCCCTCGTTACCGGTGATAAGAGAATATACCGGAGAGACCGCCGTGGCGACGAGAAACACTGCCAACCATATCCGACATGCAAATAATTTTCTTCTTTCCGCGAGGGAAAACACCACCTCGCGGCACATTGCCACTATATTAAGCAAGGCTCCTGTGAAATTCCCGAGACAAAGCATATTAAAAAACCAAAGCAGATCGGAAATGAATTTGAATGCAAGTATTCTGCCGCGCGTTTTACTGAAATAGATCAGAAATCCCTCGGCGATCGCCGCGGCACCTATACATTCTCCTATTACTTTCAACGTTTCGGGATTCACAGCCGATCACCCAGCACGATGAAGTCCATAGGCGGAACGGTGTGTCCTTCAAATGTTTTTTCTGTATCGGTAAAGTTGCCTATCATACGCTCGCCGTTTTCATAGGTCGCTATCTGTAAGCCGTCATCCGTAAAATCGTATCCGGTCATATATACCGTCTGCCTGTCGGCATGAGCACGGTATTCGTCTGCTGCACGAAGAATACTGTCGGTACTGTCGTTCATTTCATCATCGGTTTTGCAGGCAAGGTCGACCTCACCCATCCAATTTAACGCCCCGCCGGTGCGGAACCTTGAATAGTAATACATTGTGGGTCTGCCGCCGTGCATATACAGTTCCAACCGTGTTGCAGCATCCTTTATGGTATAGTTGATCGTCGGCGAGGTTGGATTGTACAGCACGATGCCGTGGTAGGTAAGTTCGAAAAACGGTATATATCGGTCGGCGAACGGAATAACTTTTTCACCGAACCCGGAGGCAAAGGATACATAAAGTCCAAAATCAAGGTCACGCAGGGAAAAGTCCATGCATCCCTCCGAGGAAAAGCCGCCAAACAGTCCGCTTGTGTATGACATGATCTTTTGTGCATATATTATGCCGTTCTCAACGCTTGAGGGGTGAGCCGGTGAATAACATTCATCGGGTACAACGATGGAAATAACATCGGTGAAGTGAAGGCCGTTTTCACCCATATCGGCAAGGCGCGGAAGGTCGCGTTTTGTATTTTTCCATTGCTTTACGAGGCAGACATGGTAAGCCACTCCTCCGCTGTAATATCCGGTCTGGTTGTATTTTCCGTTAGCCTTAACGGCGATATCGTCCCATGTAAAGGTGTCGGCTATAGGTACCGCGTCGATGCTGTTGGTGTGTGTGGAAATACGGTAACCGAGCTTTTTGACATGCTCGATAGTGCGTGCGAGCCCTTTATTGCCGCCAAGCCGCGGATCCGCCGGAAACAGCTGCGGAAAACGTCCGTCATGTCCGCTGCGATTCCAGCCCACAAGCTGAAATTCGGCGCCCCTCAGACCCTTTTCATGGAGCATATCCGCAATCTTACACACGCGATCAAAATCGCAGGCGACAAACATCGGCGGTTCGGTCTCTTCGGTCTGCCGACGTATCGGTGATGGGCTGGGTTTCCACCCCATACGAATACGGATCAGCGGATATTTGCGTGCATATTCCACGGCATTTTTGCGACATTTTTCGGCAAGGGGAACGATCTCCCCTCTTGAAAGCCGCAGCTCGCGTTCCGCACGTGCCATATCGTTATAATCCGCATCATTTTCAAGAGGGATCACCTCAAAGCAGAATTCCTCGGGAAGCTGTGAACCGTCTGTTAGATCTGCTGAGATCGACAGGCGATAATCTCCGTTCTTAACCTGCATTTCAATGCGATAAGGAAAGCTGCGCTCAATGCGCACAAGACAGCAAAGTCCGTCCTTTTTGATACCGTAGCATGACATCACCGGCGCGCTGTAAGAATAGGTAAGGTCTTCACGCGGAGTGAAAAAGGTCTGGAATTCGCCGTTCATAGATATCGAACGCGGCAATACCCAATATCCCGCATCGCCGGCATGAGCCTCCGAAAGTCCGGGGAGAAAATAAAGCTTCTTTGCGTTGACGACCGATTCACGGTTCAGTGTCAAACGGTATATTTTGCCCAGCTTTTGTGTCTCGAGTGCTATCCTGTTGTTGCTTTCATTAATAGCATAAAATAGATCCTGCATATCTCTGTTGTTCTCCTTATATCTTTATAAAAACCACAGTTAAAAGTTCTTGGAAGCTTCATTTCGGGTGTTGCCGCACCGATCTTTGACGGCGATTTTCTTGATTTTATCAGAAAGGCATGTTAGAATAAAGATACAAACGAAACAAAAAAGTTCAAAAACGAAAGGTCTCATGCTATATGGATATTAACCGTATCGATCCGTATGTCCGCGCAGCAATGGTCCAGCCTGCCGTGCTTGAAGGGGTGGGACTTCGCAAAGCTTTTGACCATCGCCTTTTTCTCGTATTGGCAGGGAGCGGAACGCTGATCACCGAATGCAGGGAATATATGATTTCACAGGACAGCATCATGATATTTCCGCCCGGGTTTGGTTACTGCTTTCGTGGGAAAATGCGCATGCTTGTGCTGAATTTTGACATGACACGCGCATCGGAGCAATGCACTGTACCTGTCTGCCCACCATCAGCCGACGACTTTGATCCATGCGGCATTTTTGATAGTAATACAGCGGAGCAGCTTCCTGTTCCGTTTGTTTCAAAAGCAGACGAAAAGATAAGCGGAGAGCTGGCGGACCTTGTTGAGTATTATAATCAAAAAAGCAATATTTCAGATGCATTATGCTCCTCGGGCATCAAGCATGTAATAGCATTACTATTAAAAAATACCGACAGTGATGTATCGGAAAAATCGCTTTCTGAACGGGTCAAAAGATATATACGGCTGAACGCACCGCAGATCGCGAGCAGCAAACAGATTGCCAGCCATTTCGGCTATCATCCTGTTTATCTCGCAGCGGTCTTTCGCCGCGAAACCGGCGAGAGCCTCCACACGGCTGTTATATCTGCTCGCGTGGCTTGTGCCTGTCGGTGGCTTGTCGCAGAAAATTGTTCGATCGATGAAATCGCATACAGCGCCGGATTTTCATCCAGAAATCATTTTTGCACCGTCTTTCGCGAAAAAACCGGAATGACGCCGGGTGCATACCGCAAATCCGCCCGCAATGTCGCCGCCGAAAGCATTTTAACGTCTACCGGTGCCAAACACAGCGACCAAGGCGGATAAAAATATCATACGGTCCGGATCGGCCTTGCTTAAAGCTGCAAAAGCGGAGGAACATTTACTTTTTTAAATCTCCGCTTCATTATTGAAAAAGCCTATGCTTTATGATCGGCGGACAGTTTTGTCAATGATGGCTTTCTTTATGATGACAGGTTTACGTTTACATTCAATTAAAAAAGACGGCACAAAAACAATCAATTTCACTGAGCTTGAAAAATCGGGCATGGGTTCGGATGTTAATGCACTCGCTGCACAAAAAATCGTCAGGTGTCGGAAGATGCCCGGCAATTTTTATGTTTTATGAGGACTTAATTCAAAGACTTGATTTACCAAAAAGTGTTGCGGTTGGGTTGATGAATTAAAGAAATATATTCATTACTACAACAATGAAAGTATTTCCTTAAAACTAAAAGGAATGAGTCCGATACAATACCGAACTCATTCACA
>UQDO01000039.1 GCA_900539855.1 uncultured Oscillospiraceae bacterium | reverse complement strand
CGCCGCAACATGGTAGATGTAAAAAGTATCGCTATCTAACCCCAGCAAAGTTCGTACCTGACCAGCCATCGTCAATGAACACACGGGTATTCCGGAAGCCATTTTCCTGTGCGTACTTTTCGAGGATGGTCTGCTGATTTTTGATGGACCCTGACAGGCCGTCCTGCTCATCGTCACGGGACAGGCGGCAGTACAGGGCTGTGATTTTATCCGGTTGTTTTGTCATAGCTCTCCTTTCCACAGCCGGATATGATCGAATTTGTAGGCAAGCCCATTCTACCATATCTGGCCGTAAACTTCAACGCTTTAATGCGGTGGCTTCAAATCTCTTTGCTATTATCATCGCTTTTCAGGATGATGCGCTGTACCTTTTCGGTGATGTTCTCCCGTGCGTTCTCGCTGAAAAAGGCTCTTACGGCGTAGGTGGTGCCGTCGATCTCCCGAAGAAAATTCAGCGGCTGTACATAGGCACTTCTGCGGAACCACGCTATGCGCTCTTGCTTGGTCATTGTCGCAAGGCGGTCTGTAATGTGGTCAAGCTGTGTATAAATTTCGTTATCAGTCCTCATCGTGCGTCACGCTCCCTTCTCTGTGATTTCTTTTGCCTATGTTCTTCCTTGGCACGGTATTCGTTGGCATAGAGCAGATCCGTCTTTTCCTGTATTTTGGCGGAACGCACCTCAATGGCCTTATTCAGCTTTAGCTGCTTTCGCAGGGCGGTGATCTGATCTGTCACGCCTGCCTTTTCCTGCCGCAGTGTTTCCTTTTCGGCAGGTACGGCACGGCGTATCCTGTTTTGCAGCTTGGTGCGGCGGGTAATGAGGGCATCCATATTCCGCTGGATTTTCTCCCGGTCTGCGTACAGATCGTCAAAGGTTTCAATGCCGTATTTACTCATATACCGTACCTGCTGGGACAGCTCGTCCAGCTTCCGCAAGTCCTCCTTCAGATACGGGCTGGTGGGCTTATAGTCGGTATGCTTCGGTAAGCACCCAAGCAGACAGCTGTAGTGCAGATACTGCTTGTAAATGTGGCTGGTCTTATGGAACGGGCGGAACCAATCCGAAAGCTCCTGCGGCATTTGGGGCGGGTAGCTGATATATGCCCGGCGATTGCCGAAGGAGGCATATCGTCCGAGGCGAATATTCTCCGGCGTCCACCGCTCGTCCAGCGTGTCCAGCCTTGTGAAGTGCTCGTACTGGGGCAAGCGTATCTTCCAGTGCTTGCCGGTGAAGTCGGTGATATACCCCTTGCGCCGGAGATAGTCCTCCATATAGTAGGGCGTGCGGCTGAAGTCCATTGCCTCCCGAACATCGGCACGGTAGACATTGTAACGGGTGGGCTTGCCGCTTTTCTCGTCCAGCCACACGGGGCGAGAAGGTGCTTTGTGAGGATTCTCAATGACGGACAGCCCGTATTCCCGGCAAAGTCGGTCTGAGGCTTCTCGCAGACGCTGTTGCTCTGTTTTGGAATAATTGTACTTGCCGCCGTCTCGGAAGGACACGGAATTAAAGCAGAAGTGGCAGTGTAGATGTTCTTTGTCTAGATGAGTGGTGACGATGATCTCAAAACGGTCGCCCCACATCTCCTTTGCCAGCTTCACGCCGATCTCGTGGGCAAGCTGCGGTGTGACCTCCTCCGGCTTGAAGCTCTGATACCCGTGCCAAGCGATATAGCCGTCCGTCTTGCCGTAACGCTTCTTGGTGAGGATCATCTGCCGCAGCGCCGTTTCCTTCAGACAGTTGATGGCGGTGACATACTCGCCCTCCTGTGTGGCCTCCGGGCGCTGGACATAGGAGAACACATTGTAGAGGTCTTGCAGCTCCGATGTTTTTGCCGCCGTCTTTTCCGGATTCTCCACATAGTCGATGAGGTCTTTCAAGCGGCCTTTAATGTGCCAAAGAGATGTCGTTGCCATTAAATCACCTCCTGCAAGTCCAGCACCAGCCGTTCGATCTCGGCACAGAGTTCAAGGGCGGACAGCTCATATTTGGCACACTCTTTCAAATCGGAATGGGCCTTATATAGCTCCTCCATCAGCTCCCAGAATACATCCGGCGGTTTTGGCTTCGGGTGAACATCCTGGCAAAGCTGGCGGACATATTCACTTTGGGTCAGTCCGCACAGGGCGCTATTTCGTTCTAATTTCTCTTTTTCTTCTTCGGTCAGGCGTACTCTGATACACACTTTTTCTTCTTTCATTTGGTCATCTCCATTCTTTAGTAGGGGTATTCAGGGGCGTGCCCCTGAGTGAAGTCCGCAGACCGTAAGGCTGCGGATTTGGATTGTGGGGGTCACAATCCGATGCTCGTTATTCCTGTGGACAGCGCCTCTCGGTCATAGCGGCTTCTTGAAATTGTCATTTTGTCTCCGCTGATTAACGGCGGTCATCGTCTCCTTGGCTTTGCTTCGCCTGTCCTCGGAATAGGGAGCGGTCAGCCGGACGGAGAATCGTTGGCGGTCTACCTCAAAGGTCAGGCAGCCGCACTCGTCATCGTCCGTCAGGCGGCAGTGGGCGGGATATTTTGCCGCATAGGCCGTCAGACGATTTTTCAGGTCGGTGTTGTAAGTACGGATGTTGACTGCGCTGCCGGTTTCGTCGAACCATATCTCGGTCAGCTTGTTTTTCTTCTTGATTCCTGTAATCATTTTAAATTTCACCTCATTTCGGATCGCATTTGTAAAAGGCCTGTTTTTGCCGGAAAAAGCCCCGTTCAAGACCGGCAGAATTCACGGATTTTCTAATAGAAACGCTGCAGACGATGCGGAGGGCCGTCCAGCGTTTCTGCAAAAGGAACTCTGCGAAAATCCGCGGTCTTGACCGTAAAGTAGCTTTCCCCACAAATAGGAGAAATCACGGGTGTAAAACGGAACTGTTTCTTGAAAAATTTGCAGATTGTTTGCCGCTTTCTCCGAATGTCGTTTTTCTATCCCTACCCCAGAGTTTCACCGCAGCGTTGCCTTGCTCACTCCCTGCCGGAGGGGTCATCGCAAGGTCATATCCCATTCGGACGGGTCATTCAGTTTTCAATTTGCCCCTCAATTGGTAGGCAGCGAGAAGGGCTGTAAATTAACCCCCTCAATAATCAACTGGGAACTTTTTTGCCGTTTGCACGAAAGAATTTTTGTAAACTTTTTGTGAACGGTGGCTACAACGACAAAAAGAGCCGGTACACAGCACATCAAATCAGCGGGAGATGATCTCTCGCTATATCTTTGATGAAACTATGTACCGGCTCTGGTATTCAGAAACCTTCAATGTCTGCTTTTTCCACTCCGCTGGCAGACTCAGCGATAGGAGCGGCACAGCCGCAATCTCTTTCGGCGGCTGCCTTGTGTTTCATTTCAGATATTTAGTTGTGGACTCTGCTATGAGAGCAAATTAATCGTACCATAAATCTCGCTGGAAATCAAGAATTTTGCACAAACTTTTAACTGTCCCTCTAATTTATAAAAAATGTTATTGATCTGATTCAGCATAGTTCCGTTAGGAATTTCTCCAATATCACGATGCTAACCACATATCAACACAAGCTTGAATACCGCAACGCCAATTATTCTCATCAATGGCTTTTTCACATAGGTTCAAAGCACAATCGAGAAAATGACGGATGTCGGTCGGTGTGGGTTGAGTTTTATAGCTATAGGAATTCTCCACAAGCTTCATAAACTGATCCAATTCAAGTGGAATTATCTTAGATTTTCCACCATAAAGCGCAATTGACAAATGGTTCAGTCCATAGAAATGAGCCAATGTCGCTGCATTAATCGTTGGAGCAATGAACAAACAATAAGTGTCTTTACCTGATTTTTTCTTTAACTGGCCATAATGACGTGCCACAGGTTCTCCTTCAGCTTCATACTGACGCTGCCCAGACTGTAGTGTAACTTCTACAGCTAGTGAAAAATCATCATAATCACACTCAATATCTGGCATATTCCCCGATGCAGTAGACAAAGGCTGCCCAATATCATCGAATTTGAAATTGCCTTTAATATTGCCACCGTCAAGCATAGTCATTGCTCGCCAAGTATTATACTCAAACATAAGTGGGGCATCATAATATTCATCGGAAACAATTTCGTTAAACGTATCAATAATCTCAGAATAAAGTGCATATGACTTGATTTCGGCAACTTGCTCGTGAATAACATTTTCTTTGTGCTGGGACACAATGTCATCCCGCAAATCTTTTAATGCCTCAATGTCATAACCCGCTAAATCACGCCGTGTCAACTCACTCATGCGAAGAATAACATCGATAATATTTTCAACATTATCAGTATATAGCTCAGGTGTTGTGGCATTAAATAAATGTGCTTTGTAACCGTCTTCGTCATCCACAAAAACAGGGTTGCGATTAACATTAGTGAGGATAAACTCAACATCTCGCTTTTTGTCATCAAAAATAGATATGGTTCTGCTTTTGTGTGCAATAGATACAAGACCAGTAAATCTCAAATATCTAAAACACGCATCAGCATAATCACGCATGTTGCCCTTTTGCGTTTTCACAAAGGTGTTTATACTCGCATCTCTGGTCTCCCTTGTTCTTGTCCTGCCTTCAGCAATTCTATCATTATGAATTTCTAAGATGGCATTTTCCCATACATCATTTACGAATCGCTTATACTGTCCACGGCACAATTCTTTATCTTTTCTAAAATTCAATATTTTGTCTTTTACCTCATTGTACTTGTGATAGTCTGTAATTTGAACAGCAAAGATTTTCAACTCGTCAAATGTTAGGTATTCAAGATCACTGATTAACCGCAATACTTCCAAGTATGGACGCACGTAGAATGTACCTCTTATTTTAACGTTCTCTGTGTGATAGGGAGAAGGTAGCTGAAACTTGAGTAGCTGGCGTAGAAAAATCTCTTGCGGCCTTTTCCCAAAAATCAAAGCATGCCCAGCATCGGTTAATGCAATATTGGGTTTTAGGTCAACGAACCCTAAAGCTTTCGGAGCACGATTTATTCTATCACGTGCGCTAAATGCTTTATCAGAGGGAGACCCCGTTCCTTCAAAAAAACTGCTTTCAGCAAGTTCATCGATAAACTGTTCTTGCGTAGTTCTATTCCATGGTCTCCCTTGGAATTTGTCGCAAAGTAATTCAATCTCAGGAATCATCTTTGCTGGAGTTCGTGGTGAAGTTGTAAAAAACAAAACTTTATTGTCCAGTCTTGCCATACCTGCCACCTCAATAGTTTTTTACTACGATATGCATCTTATCGTTCTTGAAACGATTTCGAATATTTACAGCGTAGTTCTTGTAATACTCATCAAAAATGAAATCACCATACAATTCTTCGGTTAGAGGGGTTTTTCCGATAATCATTAACGCTCTACAGGGTAGATTTCTGAAATCAGCAGCTAAACGCCTATGTTCAGATTCATCAAAGCCATTCATCATATCAATATTTCCGTAATCGTTAAAAACGCAATCATATGGAGGATCCAAAAAGATAAAATCATCTTCTTGAGCCATATCAAAAATACGGCTATAATCGAGGTTATATAATTCTGCGGTTTGCAGAAGTTCGCTATGCTGTTGTGTTACAAGCCGAGTATTAAGATTTGGGTATCTGCCAAATGGAACATTGTACTCGCCATTATTGTTGTATCTAATCATTCCGGAATAGGCGGTTTTATTGATAAAGAAATACAGGACCCCATCTAAATATGTATTATCAGGATGATTAAACAGGTTCCTCATGCGGTAATAGAATTCTTCGTTTGCATTAGGAACTCTATCATCGGGTGTTAATGCCTTCTTCTTCTTATATTCTGCCTGATTCAATTCGTACACACGCTGAATGTTATCCAACTGCTGGCGCATAAGCGGATACTGGTCTCGCAGCTGAGCATAAAACATCATCAATCGCTCGTTTGCATCATTGATAATAGCATTTTCGGGTTCGAGATAGAAATAAACTGCGCCGCCGCCAAAAAACGGCTCGATGTATCTGTTGAAGTCGTCTGGTATATATTGAAGAAAGCGGGGAATTTCACGAGATTTTCCGCCACGATATTTTAAAACTGGATTCATAGGTTTGACCTCGCCTTCGCCTAAACATAATTACTCAAAAGTATTTTACCATATGGCACGACGCTTTTCAACGGATTTTCTCCAAATTTTAATTTTGCCTATTGACTTTCGCATATTTTTGTGGTATGGCTATTTTTGATTTATAAGTAAAGGCGGCAAGGATTTTCCCTTGCCGCCTATTTCGCTTAGTTATAGATCAAATCATTGTTTACGATTTCTGTGGCTCTACTACGGATGCAATTTATCCGAGCGACCCACTCCATTTGATTATCCGCCTTCAGGCATTCGGTAACGCCGTCATATTCTGAAAACTGTTTTACGAGCCGTAAAAACATTTCTTTCGCTTGCTGGTCAATGTCAGCAAGGTAACTGTTCAACTTGCCGCTGGTGAGCAGGGAGGTATACAATGCCCTGCGGTGGCTTTTCAGATAACGCCGGTGCCGCTGCCCCCAGATACCGATGTGCACCTCCGGTTCCTCCGGCAGTTTCAGACAGGGTAGATAGTAGTCCCCTTGCAGCTCATACCAAAGCCCGTTCTGTTCGTTGTAGATGTACTTCTCCATTTTGTAATCCTCCAATATGATTGATTTACCTACAATTCAATCATTCCGGCTGATTACAAAAGCCGAAGGGAGAGGACTTCCTTACGAAACCTCTCCCTTCTGTCCCTGCTTTCAGTTTGTCGATAAACCTCAAAGTCTACTCTTTCGTCGGTTATGCTGCATTTTCTGTTTTTCCGCTGACATGCGCGGCGGAAAAACACCTTGTAAGCGAAAAACCGCAGAATATAGCGGTTTTTCAAGGACACTGGGGTGGTATTGGCGGGGATAGAGCGCAGTCCGAAAATCTTTGATTTTCGAGCGAGCGGCATTCCCGTCCAAAAGCGTGTCGACTTTTTCGACACGCTCAAAGCAGGGATTTCCGTCCCTGCTTTTGTGTTTTAGTTTGCGATTTTGGTTATCAGCCCTCGTAATTGTATCCTGCTTCTATCGCCTTTAAATTGATGTCGAGCAGATCGGCGTGCTTTGCCGACACGACCTTGCCGAGCGCTTCTTTTATGCCGTCATACGACACGACGCCGGTCTCTTTTATCACCTTTCCGACCATTATCATATTGGCAAGGGTCGGGAAGCCTGCGTCCTTTGCCATTTTTGTTGCCGGTATATAGTAGGCGGTGACATCGCCGCGCTTTACCTTGCGGTCGATAAGGGTCGAATCGACAAATATTTTGGCTCCGCTCACTGCGGCATCCTCATATTTGTCAAGCGACGGCAGATTCATGACCATAAGCAGATCGGGTGCCGACACTATGGGCGATCCAACCGGTGTATCGCTTAAAATAACGCTGCAGTTGGCTGTGCCGCCGCGCATTTCCGGTCCGTATGACGGCAGCCAGCTGAGCTGTCTGCCCTCAAGCAGTCCCTTATAGGCTATAAATTTCCCGGCAAAGAGAACGCCCTGTCCGCCGAAACCGGCTATAAGCATGTTTGTGGTGCTCATTTCTGCTCCTCCTTTGCGGCGCTGCGATCCTTATATACACCCAGCGGATAGTAAGGTATCATTTTTTCCTCGACCCACTTAAGGGCGTTTTCGGGCGTCATGCCCCAGTTGGTCGGGCAGGAGGAAACGACCTCGATAAGCGAGAAGCCCTTGCCCTCGACCTGATTGCGGAACGCCTTTTCGATAGCCGCCTTGGCGGTCTTTACGTTTTTCACGTTGTTTACCGCAACACGCTGGATAAGCTCCGGACCGTCAAGGGTCGCCAGCATTTCGCACACCCTTATCGGGAAACCGACCGTTTTGACGTCGCGTCCGTAAGGAGAGGTCTGTGTGACCTGACCGGGCAGCGAGGTGGGCGCCATCTGACCGCCGGTCATGCCGTAAATAGCGTTGTTTACGAAAATAACGGTTATATTTTCGTTTCTCGTCGCGGCGTGCACCGTTTCAGCCATGCCTATCGAGGCAAGGTCGCCGTCGCCCTGATATGTGAATATTATATTTTCGGGCATTGCGCGTTTGAGTCCCGTAGCCACAGCCGGAGCACGGCCATGAGCCGCCTCGACCATATCGCAGTTGAAATAATCGTATGCCATAACGGCGCATCCGACCGGAGCCACACCGACCGTGTCGCCCTCAATACCTAAAGCGTCTATAGCCTCTGCGACAAGGCGGTGTATAATGCCGTGGGTACATCCCGGGCAGTAGTGGAACGGAACATCCGCAAGAGCCTTCGGCTTTTCAAATACTGTCATTACTTATTACCTCCCGCTGCTTTTCTGATAGAGTCCAGAACCTGCTGCGGCGACGGTATCATACCGCCGGTACGGTTGCAGAGGTAAACGGGACGGCTGCAATCGGTCGCAAGCCTTACATCCTCTATCATCTGACCCATCGACAGCTCGACCGAAATGAATGATTTCACTGTCTTTGCCGCCTCTTTGAACGGCTCGTCGGGGAACGGCCACAGCGTTATAGGTCTGATCATACCGACCTTTATGCCTTCCTCGCGCGCCGCCATTATAGCGTTTTTGGAGACCCTTGCGGCAATACCGAACGCTGCGATGCAGTACTCTGCGTCATCCATCATGAACGACTCGTACATGGTCTCGTTTTTCTTTATCTGCTCATATCTTTCAAAGCGCTCGAAGTTGGTCTGCTCCAGCTTTTCGGGCACTAAGTAGAGCGAATTTACAATGTTGTGCTTTCTTTTTCCTTTTGTACCGGTGACAGCCCACGGCTTTTCTGTTTTACCGTCGGTAGGCTCGGGCAGCACGACCGGTTCCATCATCTGACCCATCGTTCCGTCGGCAAGTATCATTGCCGGAACACGGTATTTATCCGAAAGATCGAAGCATTTTGCGGTCATGTCAGCCATTTCCTGAACCGACGCAGGAGCTAAAACTATGATGTGGTAATCGCCGTGTCCGCCGCCGCGCGTAGCCTGAAAATAATCAGACTGCGAGGGCTGTATTCCGCCCAGCCCCGGACCGCCGCGCTGTACGTTGACTATAAGTGCCGGCAGGTCGCTTCCGGCAAGGTATGATATGCCCTCACCTTTAAGCGAAACGCCCGGGCTTGACGACGAGGTCATGACCCTCAATCCTGCACTCGAAACGCCGTACACCATGTTGATAGCGGCTATCTCGCTTTCAGCCTGCAAAAACGTTCCGCCTATTTTGGGCATACGCTTTGCCATATATGCGGCGATCTCGGTCTGCGGAGTTATCGGATATCCGAAATAATGACGGCAGCCTGCTCTGATAGCCGCCTCGGCAATAGCCTCATTGCCCTTCATAAGTACCTTTTCAGCCATTTTGCACCTCACCTTTCAACGGTTATTACGCAGTCGGGACACATGGTCGCGCAGAAAGCACAGCCTATGCATTTTTCGCTGTCGGTCATTTCTACGGGAGAGTGACCCTTTTTGTTGATCTTGCCCTTGGCTATTGCAAGGATACCTTTGGGACATGCGCCGACGCACAGTCCGCAGCCCTTGCACAGATCCTCGGCAAATGTTACTTTTGCCATTTTTCTATCCCCTTTATATCAAAATATTTGCTTTGCAGTCTGAGCGGAAAAACGGGTATTTCGCCGCCGGTAAGTGCTCCTGCGACCTTTTCTTCTGCCGTTATTGCCGCTATGGGCAGTCCGGACAGTTCGCTCAGCCTTTTTGTTTCCTTATATGCAGCCTCTATATCACCGGGTGTTGTGTCCCAGCCGATATTTGAATTGTTTACTATCCCGGTAAAGGGCAGTCCTCCTGCCGCCTCGATCTCACGCATAACGGCAAGGCACTCCTCGGCGGTCCTTGTCAGCGGTCTGTAAAGGTTTTCAACAAACAGCATATCAAAGTCGTTTTCCTTTAAAATGTCGGGCGTAAGCCGCCCGAGAGCCACGGCTCCGCTGTCGTCGCCGCCTATATCGAGCACCACATGTTTGTCCTTTTCGGCGGTCACGCGGTACAGCTCCTTCGGCAGTGCCGGAATATCAAGGTTGGTATTTGCAAATTCCGGCGCGATAAGCTCAATGCCTGCTTCCTGCAGCTCATTTCTGCTGTCAGCCGTGCGGAAATAAGGATTTACTATATCGAGATCGGCAATTATGACCGGCAAGCCCTTTTTCCTCAGATCAAAGGCGAAATTCACGGCTATATTCGTTTTGCCGCTGCCGTAATGCCCGGCAAAAAGAGTTATCCTTTTCATAAAGCCTTTTCCTTTCTTAGATTGACGAAAGCCCGGAGCATCCTACAGCTTGTTGCGCTGTATCTTTCCGCTTGTAGTCTTGGGCAGCTCGTCGCGGAACACGACTATTCTCGGGTACTTGTAAGGTGCCGTGCGCTCCTTGACATACTGCTGTATCTCCTTTTTGAGCGCCTCGCCGGGCTCGGTGCCCTTTGTCAGCACTATGCTTGCCTTGACGACCTGTCCCCTTACCTCATCGGGCGCAGCCGACACGCCGCACTCCAAAACATACGGCAGCTCCATCAGCACGTTTTCTATTTCAAACGGCCCTATGCGGTAGCCGGACGACTTGATAACGTCGTCCACTCTGCCGACATACCAGAAGTAACCGTCCTCGTCGCACCATGCGGTGTCGCCGGTGTGATAATATCCGTCGTGTCTGCACTCGTTAGTTTTCTGCTCATCCTTATAGTATTCAGTGAACAGACCGCAGGGCGAGCCGTCCTTTATGCTGATACATATTTCCCCGACCTCGCCCGCTGCGACCGGCTTGCCGTCGTTATCAAGCAGTTTTATGTCGTAAAGCGG
This sequence comes from uncultured Oscillospiraceae bacterium, assembly GCA_900539855.1. Taxonomy (GTDB): domain Bacteria; phylum Bacillota; class Clostridia; order Oscillospirales; family Acutalibacteraceae; genus UMGS172. Next base: position 12,154 of record UQDO01000039.1, on the reverse strand, counting down.
CACTGGTCTGCCCATCGAGCCCAGTCTTGCCTTGGTACCGGCAAGGTTTGCAAGGGCGACCGTCGTCTCCGACTGACCGAAGCCCTCCATTATCTGAAGTCCCGTCGCGGCTTCGAACCGGCGGAAAACCTCGGGGTTGAGCGCCTCGCCGGCGGTGGTCATATGCGATACCGACGACAGGTCGTACCTGCTTATGTCCTCCTTTATCATCATACGGAGTATGGTGGGCGGAGCGCAGAAGGTGGTTATGCGGTATTTTGCGAACATGGGCAGAAGGTCGTGCGCGTCGAAACGGTCGAAATCGTAAACGAACAGACCTGCCTCGCACAGCCACTGACCGTACAGCTTGCCCCATGCCGCCTTTGCCCAGCCGGTATCGGCAACGGTGAGGTGAAGTCCGTCCGGATCGACGCAGTGCCAATACTTTGCCGTTATAAAATGACCGAGCGGATATTTATAATTATGTACCGCCATTTTCGGGTTTCCGGTGGTGCCGGACGTGAAGTACATGAGCATAGGCTCGTCGCCGCAGGCAGCGTCGTCGGGACGCGGAAAGCGTCCGGTGAACAGCCCGTATTCTGCGTCAAAATCATGCCAGCCGTCACGGCTGCCGCCGACCATTACTTTTATTCTTTCTCCGCCGCACTGCTTTTCAGCCTTTTCGACCTCATACGACACGTCGCCGTCGGCGGTGCATATGACGGCACCGATACCGCCGGCTGTGAGCCTGTAGGAAATGTCGTGCTCTTTGAGCTGATTTGTCGCCGGTATCGCGACGGCACCCAGCTTATGCAGCGCCAGTATGGAAAACCAGAATTCGTAATGCCTTTTTAGTATCAGCATGACGCGGTCGCCGCGCTTTATGCCGAGCGATCTGAAATAGTTGGCGGTCTGGCTTGACGCGCGCTTCATGTCGCCGAAGGTGAACCGGCGCTCGGTTTTATTTTTGTCGATGTGCAGCATCGCAAGCTTATCCGGCTTTTCGGTGCCCAAGCGGTCGATTATATCAAACGCGAAATTGAATTTGTCCTCGTTTTCAAAGGAAATGCTCTTTAAAACGCCGTTTTCATCCTCGACAGGCTTGCAGTAATCCTCCCACACGCGTTTTTCGTGTGGCTTTACAGCCTTGCCGAGAGTAGGTGTGAACTCCCTTACACCGCCGTGCGTGATGTTCTGCATCGGCTCGCCGGCAGGGTTCAGTACTATCGCATAAAATATGCAGTCCGCACCGCCGACGGCTATCATTCCGTGCGGCGTCGAGCTGTCATAATATATCGTGTCGCCCTCGTGCAGTATCTCGGTATGGTCGCCGACCTTGACCTTAAGGCTGCCCGTAAGGACGATATCGCACTCCTGCCCCTCATGGGTGGTAAGCTCGATGTCCTCGGTCTGTGCCTCCTCGCTGTAGGACGATATGACATAAAGCGGCTCGGCAATACGGTTTTTAAAGGAAGCCGCCATATTATAATAGGTCATACCGTGCGCCTGGTCTATCTTCTGACCGCCGCCGCTTCTTGTGACGGTGTAGCCTGCAAGCCTCGGGCTGGAGCCCTCGATAATGTCGGTAACATCAACGCCGAGCGCCAGAGCGCAGCGGTAAAGGAAAGCAAACGTAAGGTCGCTTTTTCCTGCCTCGCAGTCAATGTATTCGGCAGTAGTCACACCGGTCTTTTCAGCCATTTTTTCGACCGGCAGACCGACTATCTCGCGCAGCGCCTTTATTCTGCCTGCCATTTCGGAAATTTTGAATTCAAGTCCTGACATTTTCATAATGTTTCCTCCTTAAATGAGGCAGAAAACAAAAGCCCGCCTCAAAGATATAATTCCTTGAGACGAGCTATAAATCACTTTATATCCCGCGGTACCACTCAAATTGCACAGAGGATCAGTCTCTGTACCACTCAGACTCCGACAAGTCCTATGCATTTACGCAGCAGTAACGGAAAGGTTCTACTCACGCCGCAAACGGCGTTTTCTTCCTTTCGGCTCGGAAGCTACAGGCAAAACGGACACACGCTGCCGGCTCACACCAACCGCCGGTTCTCTTAAAACGGGACGTCCACGCCCTCTTCGTCAAAGCCTTTTATGTAAGGAATTATAACAGAAGGAAATTATATTGTCAAGAAAAATTTTCAAGACCCTAAGGGCGGCACCTATCAAAGATCACAGCTTGTTGCGCTGGATCTTGCCGCTTATGGTCTTGGGCAGCTCGTCACGGAACACCACAAGACGCGGATATTTATAAGGTGCCGTGTGCTCCTTGACATACTGCTGTATCTCTTTTTTGAGCTCCTCGGTCGGCTCGGTTCCCTTGGTCAGCACAATGCTCGCCTTGACTATCTGACCCCTTACCTCGTCAGGCGCTGCCGATACTCCGCATTCAAGCACATAAGGCAGCTCCATTATGACGCTTTCGATCTCGAACGGTCCTATGCGGTAGCCCGACGACTTGATAACGTCGTCTATGCGGCTGACATACCAGAAGTAACCGTCCTCGTCGCGCCACGCGGTGTCGCCGGTGTGGTAAAGCCCGTCGTGCCACGCCTCGGCGGTCTTTGCCTCGTCGCGGTAGTAGCCCTTGAAAAGTCCGCAGGGAATGCCGTTTGCGGTCCTTATCACTATCTCTCCGACCTCGCCGTTGGGAACGGAATTGCCGTCGGCATCCACGATGTCAACATCATACTGCGGCGACGCCTTGCCCATCGAACCGAGTTTGGGCACCGTGCCGACAAGGTTGCATATCGTAAGGGTGGTCTCGGTCTGACCGAAGCCCTCCATTATTTCAAGCCCGGTCGCTTCCTTGAATTTTCTCGCGACCTCGGGGTTGAGCGCCTCGCCTGCCGTTGTCATGTGGTGGATGGACGAAAGGTCGTACATCGAAAGATCCTCCTTTATCATCATGCGGAGCATGGTGGGCGGAGCGCAGAAGGTCGTGATATTGTATTTTGCGAACATCGGCAGAATGTCTCCTGCGCTGAAGCGGTCAAAGTCGTAGACAAACACCGCGCCCTCGCAGAGCCACTGACCGTACAGCTTGCCCCAGAGCGACTTGCCCCAGCCGGTATCCGAAATGGTCAGGTGCAGTCCGTCGCGCTCACAGCAGTGCCAGTATCTTGCGGTGACGTAATGACCGAGCGCATATGTATGCGCATGCGCCGCCATTTTGGGATTTCCGGTCGTGCCGGAGGTAAAGAACATGAGCGCCGTGTCGTTTCCGCAGGGCGTGTCCTCTGACCTTTCGTATTTTCCGGTGTAAAGACCGTATTCGGCATCAAAATCATGCCAGCCGTCACGGCTGCCGCCGACTAAGACCTTGGTCTTGAGGCTTTCGCTTTCCTTCGCGGCACGGTCGACTATCTCGGCAACATCGCCGTCGGCGGTGCAAAGTATCGCCGAAACGCCTGCCGCGTTGAATCTGTAGACAAAATCGTGATCCTTAAGCTGATTTGTCGCCGGTATTGCGACGGCTCCCAGCTTGTGCAGCGCTACCATAGCGAACCAGAACTGATAGTGGCGTTTTAGCACCAGCATCACACGGTCGCCGCGCTTTATGCCGAGCGATTTGAAGTAGTTTACGCACTGGTTTGACGCTCGCTTTATATCCTTAAAGGTAAAACGGCGCTCCTGTTTGTTGCGGTCTATATGGAGCATTGCCAGCTTATCCGGGTATTTGTCGGCAATGGCGTCGACTATATCAAAGCCGAAATTGAAGGTCTCGCTGTTCGGGAAGGATATCGACTTGAGCCTTCCCTGCTCGTCCTCGACCGTCTTAACAAACTTTTCGCATATCAGCTTTTCGACCGGTCTTGTTGAAGCTATGCTTTCCCTGACCGTCTTTTCGGAGGTGTTGTCCTCGCCCGGCAGAACAACGGCGCAGAACACGCAGTCGGCGCCGTCTATGGCGATCATTCCGTGCGGCGTTGAGCTGTTATAGTATATACTGTCGCCCTCGTGCAGCACCTCGGTGTGATTGCCGACCTGCACCTTTAAGCTGCCCTTCAAAACAAGGTCAAACTCCTGTCCGCTGTGCTTGGTAAGGTGTATCGGGCGGTTCTGAAGCTCAGGCGAATATTCGTAACGCACCCAGTAAGGCTCGGACAGCTTGTTTCTGAACGCCGGCGCGAGGTTGCATATCTCAATGCCGTCCTCCTTGGCGGTCTCCTGTCCCTTGCCCTTTCTTGTGACAGTGTAGGACGACAGCTTTGCGCTCTGTCCTTCAAGAAGATCGGTTATTTCAATCCCGAACGCAAGCGCGCATTTGTGAATGAAGGTGAAGGGGAGATCTGCCTTGCCCTCTTCGTAAAGCCTGTAGTTTTCGGGCGTCACTTCGGTCTTTTTAGCCATTTCTTCCTCGGACCAGCCCATTATCCCGCGCATTTCCTTTATACGCGCCGCAACCTCGGAAAGCTCTGTCAATGCCGTTTGAACACTCATTTTTTCTGCTCCTTTTTTCGGAAAATAAAAAAGACCCGTCTCAAAGTAAAACCTTGAGACGAGTCCGGAAAAGCATCTCCGGTACCCGCGGTACCACTCAAATTGCGCGCAGAGCACGCCGCTTCAGGCTCAGCAAAAGCCCTATACATTAACGCAGTAATCACGGAAGACGTCTACTGACACAAAGTGCTTTCGAATCTCCGGCTCGGAAGTGATAGGCACTGAACGCCCTGCATGCCGGGATCGCACCGTCCCCGACTCTCTTTGATGCGGATACATTCGTCCGTCTTCGTCACAGCCTTTTATCATTTGACAACATTATACAGCCAACCGTAAAGTTTGTCAAGCGTGATTTTGTTTGATTTTTTATTTCATTTGTATGATTTTTTACGCACAGTGACGGTCGGTATCCGAAACGTCATGGTAATAGTCGTTGCGTTTTGCGGAAGTTTTGCGCCTTGCCTTTATGCGCGCGGCGATCCTGTCCTCAAACCTCACCAGCTTTTGTTCATTGAAAATACCCCATATAATAAACGCTGCAACGGCAAATTCAAGCACGGTCTTAAGTACAAACATTGTATTTCCTCCATTTCGAACATCTGTTCTGTATCTTTATTTTAGCACCGGGGAAGCATTTTGTCAAGACTGTTTTTTATTTTTCGACAAAATTTTTACCGGACAAAGCCGCCTTTTCCCGAACGCTTTGCGCTCCCGTTTCCTTGGTACATTTACATTATATTGACCGGCCTGTCCCAAAATTCGGACTTTGAAAAAAATATCGGAACTTTTTTGGATTTAATAAATGTAAATTTTAGTTTAGCGGTGTAAAAAGCCAAAAATCTATAATTGTGCACTTGTAGGGAACGACCTATGTGTCGTTCCTTAAAAAGTCAATTGAGACCGCACGGAACGACACTCAAGGCTCGTTCCCTACGTCTGTCAATTAATTATAAGAACGCTATTCACCTATAAACTAAAATTTACCGTCATATGGGTAATAAAAAGCGGCAGGAGCAAAGCCCCTGCCCTACGTCCGTTAATATACTTTTTTACACCTATAAATCAAAATTCATCAATACATGAATAGAAAAAGCGAGCGGTTCCGAACACTTACCGAAGCACAAACATAATATACTTACTCGTCAGCCTATGCAATGTAAACGCAGCAAATCTGCCGTTTTGCTCGTTTGAACAGATCACTTCACATTTGCCCTGCGATTGCTCGGCAACATACCCCGAATACCACGCGCAAATAGAATCTCCCACAAGGATTACTTTTTCATAAGACTTGCTTCCCTTTTCAATTCTCGGCTTCCATTATTGAGAGGGCTTTTTTCAGAATATTCAGGTCGGGTTTGCCGCCCGGCATTTTGATCGCCGCATAAGGCTTTGCGCCGGCGCTGAACAGAACATCTCGCTTCATTTCCGATGTTATGAGCTTTGAAACCGGCTCACTCAAACCCTCCACATAAAGCAGTATGCTGCCGTTTTTCTCGCTTATTTCGGTAATTCCGAGGCGCTGCGCCTTTGACTTGCAAAGCGAAATGTCTATAAGATTCGTTACGCTCTTCGGCAGGTCACCGAAACGGTCAAGCAGCTCGTCGGTAACGTCAAGCACGTCGTCGGCATTGCGGACGGCGGCTATCCTGCGGTAGGCTGCAAGCCTTTGCGGCAGAGCCGGAATGTACTTTTCCGGTATGTGCGCGCTCATTCTGATATCCACAAGACACTCCTTTGCGTCCTTCGGCGTTTCGCCTTTTTCCTCGGCAATGGCATCCGAAAGCAGCTTTAAATACATATCGTATCCTACCGCCTCCATGTGACCGTGCTGCTCGCCGCCCAAAATACTGCCGGCACCCCTTATCTCAAGGTCGCGCATGGCTATGCGGAAGCCGGAGCCGAATTCGGTGAATCTGCGTATCGCGTCAAGCCGCTTCTGCGATATTTCGGACAAAACCTTGCCCGGCGTGAAAAGCAGATATGCATACGCCGTACGGTGCGATCTGCCGACCCTGCCCCTTATCTGGTGCAGCTGGGCAAGTCCCAGACGGTCGGAGTCCTCGATTATAAGTGTGTTTGCGTTCGGAACGTCAACGCCGGTCTCGATTATGGTGGTGCAGACTAAAATATCTATCTCGCGCTCAATGAGCTGCTGCCAGACGCCCGACAGCTCATCTTCGCTCATTTTTCCGTGCGCCACACCGATCCTTGCGTCCGGATGGCGGTCTTTCAGCCTTGCGGCGCATGACTCTATGGTCTCGGTGCGGTTGTGCAGATAATAAACCTGTCCTCCGCGGCGCAGCTCGCGGCTTATCGCCTCATCCACTATCCCGTTGGACTGCTCGCAGACAAAGGTCTGCACCGGTCTGCGGTCGAGCGGCGCTTCCTCTATCGACGACATGTCGCGCAGTCCCGAAAGAGCCATGTTGAGGGTGCGCGGTATCGGGGTCGCCGAAAGGGTGAGGGCATCGACCGTGGGGTAAAGCTCCTTCAGGCGCTCCTTCTGCGCCACGCCGAACCGCTGCTCCTCATCGACTATTATAAGCCCCAGATCCTTGAAATGGACATCCTTTGAAATAATGCTGTGTGTGCCGATAAGCAGGTCTATGTTTCCTGCTCTCAGTTCCTTTTTGATTTTTTCCTGCTGACCTTTGGTGCGGAAACGTGACAGCATTTCAACGCTCACCGCCATTCCCGAGAAACGTTCAAGCGCCGTATTGTAATGCTGCCAGGCAAGTATGGTCGTGGGCACCAGTATCGCACACTGCTTGCCGTCGGCAATGCATTTGAAGGCGGCGCGGAAGGCGACCTCGGTCTTGCCGAAGCCGACGTCGCCGCAAAGCAGGCGATCCATTGGCACGCTGCGCTCCATGTCCCGTTTGATCTCACCGGCGCAGCGCAGCTGGTCGTCGGTCTCGTCAAATTCAAATCTGCTTTCGAAATCCGACTGCAGATCGCCGTCACGGCTGAAGGCATACCCTTCGGTCTGCATACGCTTGGCGTAAAGTGCGGTCAGTTGCTTTGCCATGTCCTTTACCGCTTTTTTCACGCGGCTGCGCGTGCGGCTCCATTCGGGTGAGCCGAGGCGGTTCAGTTTAACTGTCTGATCCTCGGCATTGCCGATGTATTTTGACACCATGTCAAGCGACGTAACCGGAACATAAAGGGTGTCGTTTCCGGCGTAGGTTATTTTTATATAGTCACGGGTCATACCGTGTGTGGTCAGCTGGTTTACTCCGGCATATATGCCTATGCCGTGGGTGGCGTGCACGACATAGTCGCCACGCTGCAGCTCTTCTACCGAGCCTACCGCCGCGCCTTTTTTGAAGTGTCTCTTCCTTTTCTGCGGCACTGCTCTGCCGTGAACGACGACCGAAAGTGACGCTAACGGTATCTCAAACCCGTCGGTCAGGGCGCCGACCGTTACAAAAACGCCTTTGTCGCCTACGCTGCCGGGGTCGGGCACAAATGCGGCGGTGACATTGCGGTCGCAAAGCTCTTCGCAAAGGTTTGATGCCGCGCGCTCGCCGCCCGCAAGCACGACCGTAAGCTCGCGCCCTGCCGAAGCTATATCCTCAGCCAATGCGTCGACCGAGCCTGAAAAGCCGCCGCTCTGGCGCATCTCGCTGCCGAACAGCGCCTTTGGCGCCGGGTCGTACGAGGTTTTCGGGAAGCTGTCGAAATAAACGGTGTTGTGAGCCGTAAGCTCGGCTGAAAACCGCGGTTTGTCAAGGTAGACCGATCTGAAATCGGGCGGCAGCTCGCCGTCGGCAAGCAGCGTCTTTATTTCCTCTAAGTGAAGCTCTATAACACTTTTTATGCGGTCGGACACAGCCGACGAGTCGAACACAAAGGTAAAAGCATCCTGCGGCAGATAATCAAAAACGGTGGCAGGACGGTCATAAACTATATTGAGGTATGCGTCGCAGCATATGCTTTCTCCGCTTTCAATGCGCGCTATGTCGGCAAGAATACGCCCTTTCTGCGCCGGCTGCATCCTGCGCTTTGAAAGGGCTTTCAACGTCTCTGACAGCTGCTCCGACGAATCGGGCGACACTTCGCAGACGGGGAAAATATCCACCGCGTCCTGCGGCTCGGTACGGCGCTGTGTATCGGGGTCGAAAAGTGATATCGAATCGATATCGTCGCCGAAAAAATCTATCCGGCAGGGTTCGGGCAGGTTGGGCGTGAAGATGTCGAGTATACCGCCGCGCACCGAGAACTGACCTGCTCCCTCGACCTGATCGCACCTTTTATATCCGCCTGCGATCAACCGGGACACAAGAGTTTCTTCGGAAACAGACTCATCGCATCTGACGGTAAAGCAGCGCCTTTTAAGCACTTCGGGCGGCACGGTTATTGATGCCGCCGCGTCCGCCGACGCTACACACAGGTCAAAATCGCCGGCAAGCATCCTTGCCAGCGTTCCTATTCTCGCATGCTCATATTCGTGTGAAACGGTAACGCCGCCGCGGAAGGAATAGTCCCTTGCCGGCAGCCTTAAAACATTTACGCCAAGCGCCGAAAGATCTTCCAAGACGCGCTCTGACTCCGACTCTCCGGCGGTCACAACAAGCGCCTTTCTGCCGAGCTTAGACATTAAAACCGCCGACATTACAACGCGGTGGATATGCGCCGCGCCGCTGACCGCTATCGGAAATGTGCCGCTTTTCGCCGCCTGCTCCAGCTCCGAAAAGCCCTTTGTTCCGGCAAGCTTTTTCGGTATAAATCCATATTTAAACTGCATGATATGCTCCGTTATCGGTTGAATTTGTTCATGGCAGCCGCGGTACCTTCGCAGATGACCGCCACCGCCGCCTTTGCCGCGTCGTTTTCCGCCGCGGATATTTTCTTTTCGTTTTCCGGATCCGGTTTGCCGAGCACCCACGCCGCAAGGTCGTAGTCCGGTCCCGGCTTGCAGCCGACCCCGACCTTTATGCGGCAGAACTGATCGGTGCCGCAAAGCTCGATAATGTCGCGCAGACCGTTGTGTCCGCCGTGCGAGCCGTTTGCCCTGATCCTCAGCCGCCCTGCGTCCATTGACACATCGTCACTGATGACGACAAGGGTCGATATATCGCATTTATAGAAGTTCAGTATCTCGCTGACGGCAAGTCCCGACTCATTCATATAGGTCAGCGGCTTGCAAAGCAGCAATTTCTTGCCGTTTATTCCGGCATCGGCAACCAGCGAATGAAACTTGTTTTTAAAGGGCGCCGCCGCACACTCCTTTGCCAATATGTCAACAGTACGGAAGCCAACATTGTGCCTTGTTTTTTCGTATTTATCGCCCGGATTCCCGAGTCCGACTATTATTCCGTCGTATTTTGATTTTTTAAATAAACCCAAAGCTATCGCCGTCCTTATAAATGGGGCTGTCCCGGGAAATTTAATATCCCCCGGGTGATTTTTGTGATTATGTTTTTATTTTACTTTAGAAAGTGTAAAATATGCCGGAAGCGAGACATTCCTCGCCGAGAAGGCGGAGCCTGAAGCCAAAAGTACAAGCGCCGCACTAAGCGATATCCTGTCGTTGAGGTTCACCGGCACGCCGGGCAGGTATTCAGACACCACAGCCGGCAATTTTTCATACAGCATAACCGCCGCAGCGCCAAAGGCGCAGATACAAGCCAACACACAGAGCAGCAGCGCGCCCAAAACACAGACCGACGTTTTTCTTCGGTTGCTTTTCAATACATTTGCTATACCGACGGCACCGAGAGCCGATGCCGCCGTATATATTCCGGCAAACCAGCAGCTAAGCGCCGCATAAGACCTGCCGACGGCAAAGGCATCAACTATTTTGTCGCCGTACTGCGGCAAAACGCCGGTCACAGGCAAGACGCCGATCGCGGCCGACAGGACTCCGATCGTTACAGCGCACAAAGCAGCCGTTTTAAGCCCTCTGCCGAAGGTAAGTTTCTTTTTTGCCGTGACAAGCGCACAGCAAAACACGATCAACTGAATTGCCGCCGCGACCATAAGAGCAGCAGCCGACAAAAGGCTGAATTTTATCAGAAACACCGACGACGAAAGCAGCAGCACGGCGCCTGTCACGCCGTACGGCTTCATGGCGGCCCTTTTTACCGCCGCCGCAAGCGGAGTGTCATAGGTGCCGGTGATGTTACCTTGCATCCTGCTTATCCTTATCCTTTTCTTTGTCTTTATCTTTATCTTTATCTTTGTCCTTGTCCTTATCCCGTTCCTTGCGGTCGTCGTCCTCGGGCTCGGGCAGTCTTTCGGCTACAAGGCGGACTATCCTGCGCTCGTCGGTCTCGGCAACGGTGAATTCATAGCCCTCGTATTCGACCGACGGGTGCTCCCCGGCATCGGGTATCCTGCCGAGCACCGATATAATGTAGCCTGCTATGGTGTCATATTCACCCTCGGGGAATTCTATATCGAGCAGCTCCTCGACCTCGTGAATATCGGTCGTACCGTCAATGTTGAAAACATTTTCGCTTATCTGCTCGAATTCCTCCGGCTCGTCGTCAAACTCGTCCTCAATATTTCCGACTATCGACTCAATAAGGTCCTCCATTGTGACGACGCCGGCAACGCCGCCGTATTCGTCGGCGACCACCACCATCTGCAGGTGTTTTTCGGTCATTTCGGTAAACAGATCACTGCATTTTTTGGACTCCGGTATAAACATAGCCTCGCGCATGACGCTTTCTGCGGTCATGTCGTCCGGCATGTCGTTGCCCACATATTTCAGCAGATCCTTCACATATATAATACCCTTTATGTTGTCCAGCGTGTCCTCGTACACGGGTATCCTCGAATACCCCTCGTCGGTCGCTTTTTTCGCCACGTCGGTCAGAGAATCGGTAGTTTCCACCGCCTCAAGATATGTACGGTGGGTCATAACGTCACCGGCGGTCAGATCGCCGAACTCGAAAATGTTGTTTATCATTTCCTTCTGGCTTTCCTCAAGGACGCCCTTTTCCTCGCCCTCGTCCACCATGGAAAGTATCTCATCCTCGGTGACCGGCGCCGCGTCATAATGCGGATCGCCGCCCAGCATCATGGAAAGCAGGCGGGCTATTCCCGTAACAAAGGCGACAAGCGGCATAAACACAAGGCTTACAAACCGCAGATATCCCGATATGCCGACCGCTATATCGTCGCTGTGCTGCCTGCCTGCCATGTGCGGAAAAAGAATACAGACCGACACGAACAGAATGGCAAAGACAAGTGTGATTACGGCTGCCGCCAAAGCCGATGCCGCAGAAGTCGGCAGATCCATGCCGCAAAAGCTTTTATAAAGCGGTGAATAGCACATTGAAACAAGTATGATGTAAGAAAACAGTCCGGCAAACCATGTGCAGACCGAAACGGTTCTTGACAGCTTTTCCGGTTTTTGCAGCAAAAGCGCCAGCTTTTCAGCATTTTTATCTCCGTCGTCCGCCTTCTCGCGCAGCTTTTTTTCATTCGCGTTTTCCGCAGCCGACGCCGCAAGTGTCAGCACGAAGGTAAAAACGGCAAGTAAAATAACAATAATTGCTCCTATAGTATTATTATACGGCCCAGGGTCTTCCATTTTAATAACTCCAATCAAATTTTTTCAAGTATAAAATACCATATTATATAATAACCTCACCGCAGAGGTTTGTCAATCAAAATGTGAACAGCCGGCATCCTGCAAATCACCGCACGTTTGAATGTAAATTTTAGTTTATAGGTGTACAAAAAACAAATGGCTAATTGAATTTTTGTA